>NZ_JBFULO010000100.1:0-11285 GCF_054049855.1 Stenotrophomonas sp. P5_B8
CAAGCACACCGCCGGCCTGCTGCCGCCGCGCACAGGTGACGTGTACGACACGCGGGACGTGGCCAGCTGGTGGGATGGGCAGCGCAAAGCGACCGCCGCCTGACCCAATAAGAAAGGCCGCCCATGGGCGGCCCTTCTTCGATTGCAGCTGCGGTCAGCGCCATAATTGTGCCAGACGCCCCGAAACCCTTGACATATCTACCTGTCGATCCGGTCCATCATCGGGGCGACGGACAGGCGCAGGGAGGCGGCGTAACGGGCGGTGGCGGACGTCATCGGGCGGCGTATCGGGGAAAGACCGGCATTGCCAGTGAGATCAATAGTTTACACCGCCGGCCTGAACAACACGGCCGGCGGCGTGGTCGCCCGCGGCGACGCTACTGTCCGCGTGCCCGGCTCTGCGCCTGCTCCTGTTCCTGTGCCTGCTGGCCGAACTGCTTGTCCAGATCCTCCACCTGCCGCGTGCTGGCTTCCACCGGCTGCGACACGGCCTGGGTGCGATCCACGAAGGTCCGCACCGAGGCCGGGTCGCCCACCGTGCCCTGCACCGCGAACAAGCCGCTGCCATCGGGCCGAGCAACCACGTGGTCGATCTGGCGCATGCCCGTGACCTTGCTTTCGTAGGCGAGCTGGCCGGCGGCGCGTTCGGTTTCCTGCGGGTTGGCGAACAGCGGCGCCAGACCTGCAGCGACCCGCTGCTGCTCCAGCACCTGCAGCTTTTCCAGCGCCTGCCCGAAGCGCGCATGCTCGGGATGGGACGGATCGCGCAGGCTCGGCGGCGCCGGCGGCGGTGCAATCGGGTCTGCCTTGGCCGGGGTCGCAGGCGTGGTCGGCTGGGCCCCCGCCCTTACCGCCGCCGGCGCGTCCAGCTGCGCCAGTGTCTTGCGGCCGACCTTGCCGTCATCGTCCAGGCCATTGGCAGACTGGAACTGTTTGACCGCCGCCAGGTGTCCTTGCCGAAGACACCATCGGCCGCCAGCGGCTTGCCGTCTGCGCCCTGATACCCCAGCGACGACAGCTTCCCCTGCAACGCCTTGACCTCGTCGCCGCGCTCGCCCTGGATCAGCACGCCATCGGCCATCGGGGTGGTCCGCGCGGCGTGCGCGGCCTGTGCTGCCTGCGGCCCCTGTGCGTGAACGGTGCCGCCCAAGGTGATGCGGTCGTTGAGCACATCGCCCAGATAGCGGCGGAACTGGTCCGGCTCCAGCTCGATATGCGCATGCACCGCACCCGGCGTGCCGGCATCGGACTGGCGGATCAACGGCGCACCGTACTCCACGAAGTCGCCGGTCTTGTACGGCGTGGTACCGCGCGCGCCATGCAGCACCTGGCCCACCAGTTCGCGCTGCGGGTCGCCCGGGGGATGGCTCCAGATGCTGATGGAGTTCCACTTGTCCGCGTTGACCTGGACGTAGCCGGCGACCGGGTTGGGGATCATCACGCGGCGGACGCCGTCCGGGTCGGTCAGGATCAGATCCTTGTGGACCAGCGGGATGCCATTTCTATCACCACGGGTACGAACAGTTTCCAGTTCGCCTTCCACGATCTGCGACGGGCGGTCGGCCTTGCTGGCGTTGCCGGTCCGCACCGCTTCGCTGTTGGCGTTGGGGTGGTGGATCTTCATCTCGCGATATGCCGCCTCACCCGACATGCCGTGGGCAATGACCCGGTTGGCGGTGACGTTGCCGAACGGTTCCACGAGGGTGATGCGGTCGCCCCCGGGCGCGGCGGCCGTCCTGGCGCCGCCGTGCTCGGCGCCAGGACTGGGCTGTCGCTGCGGCGGGACGGCCTCACTGCGTGGCGGCGTGGCCGCCGGCTCACGCACCGCGCCGGCCAGTGCGGCAAGCGTGGCACGCCCGGCTTTTCCATCCTCCTGCAGTCCCTGCGCTTTCTGGAACTCACGCACTGCGTGCTGTGTATTGGCGCCGAAATTGCCGTCAGGGTTCAA
This sequence comes from Stenotrophomonas sp. P5_B8, assembly GCF_054049855.1. Lineage (NCBI taxonomy): Bacteria > Pseudomonadati > Pseudomonadota > Gammaproteobacteria > Lysobacterales > Lysobacteraceae > Stenotrophomonas > Stenotrophomonas sp. P5_B8. Next base: position 1,949 of record NZ_JBFULO010000100.1, read on the forward strand.
CGCCTGCCCGTCCTTGCCGGTGTAGCCGGCCTGGACCAGCTTCTGCTGCAACGCCTGGACCTCGGCGCCCCGCTCGCCCTGCACCAGCATCCCATCGGCCATCGCTGCACGGCCGCCACGCGCTGCGGACGGACGATGCGCCGGCTCGCCGAAGGCCTGCTCGTAGCTCTTGCCCTGGTAATTCTGCGGCGCGTGGTTGACATGGTCGTAGCGAGCCAGGGAGACCAGCTCGGCCTTCTCATTGAGCGCGCGGTCGCGCAACGCGTCCCATTGTTTCGGGGAACTCTCGAAATGCCTTTGCACGTTGGCGTGCTTGTAATCCTGCACGGCACGCACGATCTGCTCATCGGTCAGCGCAGCGAGGTTGAAGTCTTTTCCATGCGCTTCGGCAAGCCCCTTCCGGAAAACCGGCAGGGTGAGTCCCCGATACTGCACCGATGTACTCCACAGCGCGTCCTGCACCGCCGGACCGCGCCCGGAGAGGTCCACGCCGGCCTTCTGCAGGCGGCTCATCTGAACGTCGTAATACTTGTGCTGGATGAAGTCGTGCTGGTCCTGTGCAAAGCCCGCAGGGTCGGCCTTGGCGACCTCTTTCCAGCGCTCGGTGAAAGCCGGTGTACCCGGCTGCAGACCCGCAAATCGGTTGCCGTAGCGGGAGCTCGCCACATACTCCGCCGCGCCGCCCACGTTGGTGGCGTACTGGTAGCTGCCGTACGACACGCCACCATGATCGCCTGCCCCGGTGGACACATGACCAGGACCACGGCCGCTGGTTTCAAAATGCGCGGAGGTCTGGCCGCGGTGCCAGTGTTCCATCCTTTGCTTTGCCTCAGTCACGACATCCATTTGCGGCACTCCTTCGCTGGGGTTTACTTCGACGTGATGGACGTGAGCTCATCGGCGCGGTTGGCCATGCGGTTGAGCCGGCACGATTGCGCATCCAGCATCTGACCCTGCCCCTCTTCTTCGGGGTTCCAGGTGCAATAGCGATCGGTGTCGTCCATGTAGGCCGCCTGCGCGTCCATCAGCGCATCCTTCTCCTTGCCATCCGGACCTTCCACGATCTTGGCGAACGCGGCGCGCAGACGGCTGCGCTGATAGGCGAACTCTTCATCGCCACACGCCTGCAACGCAGGCGTAGCACCTCCGCTGGCATCCACGCAGGTGTCGTACGACGGGCGGAGATTTGCCTTCCGGTAGGAATCATCGGGGCGGCGCGGCGACACGTCGTCGTCCATGGCAGCAGCGGCCGTGCTTTCAACCTCAGGGGCCTGCTGCGGGGCGGGCCGGTGCACCTCGGCAGGTCCGGACGTGGCAGCGCCGGGCGATGCGACCGCTCCTGCCGGCGTGGCCTGACCGGAATCGGATGCGTGACACGCAACCAGCCCGATGCTCAGGACCAGGGCCGTCCAGCGACGCCCGCCGACGATGGCGCGGTGACACTCAGAACCTTTGCGCAACATCTGCATTTTGTGCTTCTCCTTTTGAGTGCCAGACGGCGCCGGCACGACTGTCTACTGTCGTGTTTCCATTCTGCGCAGCTTCCTGTTGCGACGCTGCGATCCGGGGCCAGCGGGTTGCCGATTGCCCGCCGCGACACTGCTTCGGCCCAGGACCTCACCGGCGCGTCCCGAGTCTGCGTTGCGAGGGATCACCTCAACGTGAGCGCTTCCAGTTGATCGGCGCGATTGGCGGTACGGTTGATCCGGCACGACTGTGCATCCAGCATCTGGCCTTGGCCGTCTTCGGCCGGGTTCCAGCTGCAGTGACGTTTCGTATCGAGCATGTAGGCGGCCTGGTCGTCCATCACCTCATCCTTGAACCGACCATCCGGACCGTCGGCGATCTTGCCAAATGCCTCGACCATGCGGTGCTCCTGCCAGGCAAGCTCCTCATCGCCACACGCCTGCAACGCGGGCGTCACCGCATCGCTGGCATCCACGCACGCGCTGTAGTGCGGGCGCAGGTTGGCGCGGCGGTAGGAGTCGTCGGGGACATCGGGGCCCATATCCTCTGCCTCCATGGCGAGGTCGGCGGCGGACAGTCCATGGGATGGCTGCCCTGCGGCCTGCGCCTGTTGGGCGGCGGATGTCGGCACTGCCGCGGGCACCGGCGCGGCCGCGCTGGAGGAGGCAGCGGGGCCGGTCGGCGTGCCCTCGCCGGCGTGGGGGGCCTGGCAGGCAGCGAGGGAAAAGCCCAACGCCAAGGTCATCCAACGTCCCTTCCCGGAGCCGATGAATGGGATGTCCCTACGATTGCGCTCTGCATGCATTACCAACCTCTCCTTGTTGATGGCCGCATGGCCTGCCACATCAGCGAAACGCCGGACTGGCGTCCTGCCAGCGGCGACGCAGACGCGTCGTCGGAGCGATTGTAAATCACCCACGGCGAACGGGCTGACTTGGGCGCGCGGCCGCTGGCGGGCCCGCGCGAATCAGACGTGCCTGATGGATCGAGTGGGCGCATGCGGCTCCTAATCATCGGCTCGACGGATGAAAGGGACCCTGCATGCTCAGGATGTTGGTGATGGGAGGGGATGAGCGCAGGCGACAGGGCATTGCCCGATCCATTGGACGGCGCGGTCCCATCCGCGTGGAGCTCGCCGGACGCCTGGAATGCGGCATCGGCCTGCTGGAGTGGCGACGCTACGATCTTGTGGGCGCGTTCGCCGAGCGCCAGTTGGGGGCGCGCTTTGCCGAGGCCTGTGTGTTGCAGCAGATCGCGCCGCAGCTGGTGATCTTCGGGCAGTGGCTGCAGGGCGCGCGGCTCAGCGTTGAGAGCGACATGCGACGGGCCGGGCTGCCGCCGCCGATCTTCGTGCAGGGCACGGTCAATGAAGATGATCCGTCGGCGTTCTGGAAGTCGCTGGTCGGCAGTATCCTGCGCGGCAATGGCACGGGCGAGGTGCAGACGGCGCCATGCCGCGCGCCCCGTGCAGCAGGGGCGCGCGCCGAGGCCGGCGAATGACCTGGTCGCAGTAGTCTTCACCGCCGACCAGCGCAACAGCGGACAATGGGCCATCGCAGCCCCACGCCCAGAACACCCATGACTGCCCTGCTTCGCCCCCACACCTTCGACCCCACCACCGAGCAGGGCGTGCTGCGCCTGTCCATCGCCGCCTCGCTGACGATGGCCGCCGCGGCGGTGGGGTTCGGCCTGCTGGCCAACTCCTCGCTGATCATCTTCGATGGCATCTACGGGCTGATCGATGTGGTGATGACCTGGTTGTCGCTGCTGGTGGTACGCCTGATCAGCCTCTCCACGAACGTGGATGCCTTGCAGTCGCGCTTGAACCAGCGCTTCACCATGGGCTTCTGGCACCTGGAGCCGATCGTGCTGGGCGTAAGCGGCACGCTGATGATCGGGGCGGCGCTGTATGCAGCGGTCAATGCGGTGGATGCGCTGATGTCCGGCGGGCGCGAGATCGCGCTGGGGCCGGCGATCCTCTTCGCAGTGATCTCGATCGTCGCCGAAACCGGATTGGCGCTGTTCGTGCGCCGCGCGAACCGGTCCATCGGCTCGGAGTTCATCGCACTCGATGCGAAGAACTGGGTGGTGGCCGCGAGCATGTCCGCCGCCTACCTGGTCGCCTTCGTCGGTGGCTGGCTGCTGGGCGGAACACCGTGGGCGTGGCTGGTGCCGTACATCGATCCGGCGATCCTGCTGGTGGTCTGCCTGTTCGTGATGGTGGCCCCGCTGGGCACGGTGCGCCAGGCGCTGAAGGACATCCTGCTGATCACGCCGCTGGACCTGCAGGCGCACGTGGATGCAGTGGCGCGCGCCATCGTGGCCCGGCACGGTTTCCTCGAGTACCGCAGCTACGTGGCCAAGGTCGGGCGTGGCGAGCAGATCGAGCTGTTCTTCGTCGTGCGCGCCGATGACCCGCCGCGTGCGCTGATCGAGTGGGACCGGTTGCGCGATGAAATCGGCGAGGCGCTGGGTGAGGAGTCCACCGATCGGTGGCTGACGATCATGTTCACCACGGATCGGGAGTGGGCGATCTGACGCGCAGCCACCCGATAGGATCGGCAAAGGTGAGCCGGCTGCACGATCGAGACTCGGAATTGGGCGAAACGACGTCGCTGTCGTAGCTTCTTGATGCCGCCAGTTTTGCGCGGCGAAACACATTGAATTTTCGATGTGACGAAAAAGGAGYAGGCCCAATGAGAAAACAACTGCCCTTACTGCTTGCCATGTGCCTCACCACTGCCGGGATCGCGTCACTGTCATCGGCAGCGTCTGCATCGGGAACGACCGTCATGGTGATCAGTCACATCTACCAGGCAGAACAGGTCGAGGGCGCCAGAATTCTGGACTGGATCGCGGCCCGATCCCCGGATCGTGTGCCGATAGGCCGGAATGGTGTTGTCACTGTCGAACGGATGAGTCACTTCATCGGTGCGATACGTAGCGCATCGGACACCCCCTTGCCTCCCGGCGGTCTTCCCGAAACCGGTCATCCCGGCGGGCAACACAAAGTGGAGAACACGCTGCCTGATGGCACGCGCCAGAGCTGGAGCTACCGATGGGTGGAACCATCAAGCGGCCACGGCGGTCGCTGGGACCTGACTGGCTACACGTACCGGATGGGCCACGATTTCCCAACGGACCCGCGTTAACAGGCGTCGATGCGATAGACCGGCGGAACCTCGTCGGTTTATCCGCTGCGGTACTAAGCGGCGTACAGGTCTTCAAGCGTACAGAGCCTGCTTCCACTGCCGCGGTGAATGCCCGGTCTGCGCCTTGAACGCGCGCGACAACGCCGCCTCGCTGCCGTAGCCGACGTCCACGGCGATGCGCTTGAGCGGCTGCCCCTTGCGCAAGGCCTGCTGCACCAGCCGCGTGCGCCAGCCCTGCAGATACTGGCCCGGGGTACTGCCGATGGTGTCGCGGAAGCTGTCGGCGAAGGCGCTGCGCGACATGCCGGCGCGATGGGCGAGCGATTCCAGCGTCCAGTCATCGGCCGGGGCCTCGTGCATGGCCACCAGTGCGTGGCGCAGGCGCGGATGGGCCATGCCGGCGAGCAGTCCGACACGCAGTTGGCCGCTTTCCATCAGCGCGCGCAGGATCTGGATCAGCACCACTTCGAACAGACGGTCGAGCAGGGCCTGGCGGCCACAGCGCTGGGCGAAGGCTTCTTCGAACAGCAGCGACAGTACCGGCTGCCCACCGTACAACGCGTCCAGTGGCAGGCAGATCACCGCAGGCAGCGCGGCAGCGACGGGATTGTTGCCGCCGCCTTCGAACTGCAGATGCGCGCAGGCGAAATCGGCGCCGCGCCGGGCGTCGGTGACGAAGCGGTGGGCGAGCGGGCGCGGGTACAGCAGTACGCTGGGCCGGTCGATCTGCAGCACGCTGCCGTCGGCATGCTCCAGACGCACCTGTCCGTCGCGGATGAGGTGCAGCTGGCCGCGTTCGCCGTCGGCGGCCAGGTCGTTGATGCCGCACAACGGGCCGGCGTGGAAGACCTCGGCGCTGACCGCAAAGCGGCTGAGCAGGGATTGCAGGCGATCGACCATGCTGGACTCTTGATCAAGTTTGGTAGACGAAATGTAACCCACCGTACCCAAGGATGGGTCAAAGTACCCCTGCCAACTGGCTCACCCCCCGTCCATCCCGCAGGAGATTCCCATGTCCATCGAAACCATTCTGTACACCGCCACTGCCACCGCCACCGGCGGCCGTGAAGGCCACGCCACCTCCTCCGACAACGTGCTGGACGTGCAGCTGTCCACCCCGCGCGAGCTGGGCGGCGCCGGCGGCCCGGGCACCAACCCGGAACAGCTGTTCGCCGCCGGCTATTCGGCCTGCTTCCTGGGCGCGCTGAAGTACGTGGCTGGCCAGGCCAAGGTCGCCCTGCCGGCCGAAACCACGATCACCGGCAAGGTGGGCATCGGGCAGATTCCGACCGGCTTCGGCATCCAGGCCGAGCTGCAGATCAACGTGCCGGGCCTGCCGCGCGAGCAGGTCGAAGAACTGGTGCAGAAGGCCCACATCGTGTGCCCGTACTCCAACGCGACCCGCGGCAACATCGATGTGACCCTGACCGTGCTCTGAGCGCGGCACAAGCGGTTCTGATCGGCCTGCGGCGGGCCGGGCGATGCCCGGTCCGCCGCAGTGGTTTTCGCCGTCAATCATGTGACGGCAGCCGTCAGACAGGCTTCGTATACTCGGCCACCAACGATGGAATGGTGGAGCACTACATGCTGGCCCAGTACACCCGTATTCCCCTGCGCGCCCTGCTGCTGGCAGGCCTAGTGGCCAGTGCCACCGCGACCGCTGCAACCGCGGCGGCCCCCGCCGCCTCCAAGGGCGTCAGCGCGACCTACACCAGCTGCGAACAACGCGCCCACGGTGCGATCGAACAGGCTGCGTGCATCTCCCAGGAGAAGACCCGCCAGGACCAGCGCCTGAACCGGGTCTACAAGCAGTTGCAGGCACGCCTCGATGCGCCGCGCAAAGCCAAGCTGGTCGCCGCGCAGCGCGCCTGGCTGACCTCGCGCGATCTCGATGGCCGCCTGGAAGCGGTGCTGTATGACGATTCGCAGCCCGGCAACCTCCAGGGCAGCCAGACCGACATGCTGCGCCTGAGCGCACGCGCCGACCAGTTGCAGCGGTACCTCGATCTGCTCGACTGATCGCAGGCGCCTCCTCTCCTACGACACAAGGATGTATGTCATGCCCACCAACATCGACACGCACAATCTGGATGCCACCTCCGGCGCGGTGTATTTCTCCGTCGGGCGTGGCACCGAAGGCGGACCGGCTTCCTACCACCTGGCCATTGCCGGCATCACCCAGGGCCTGCGCGAGCCGGACTGGGGCGTGGTCGGCAGCGTGGCGCAGAACAGCGGCTACAGCCTGGGCGCGATCCAGGTCGACTTCGGCCAGCGTGGCCGATGGCCGGTGGGCGCGATCGAAAGCCGCCCGCTGCAGGCCGGCGAGCAGACCTACGTGGATGCGGTGATCGACCAGGCGCAGGCCTATGCGAAGAGCCACAACCTGCCCTTCACCGAGGACCGCGCCGACCTGCGTGCGGACCTGCTCAGCCATGGCAATGGCCTGCAGGGTCGCAGTTCGATCCGCTTCCTCGATGAAGGCACCCGCGACAGCATCAACGCGTGGGCCGGGTCGAACGAAGGCAAGCAGTGGATCCACAGCCACATCGATTATCCGCAGGTGCGCAACGCGACCAAGACCGCGATGGACATCGTGGATGCGCATGGCAGCCAGATTACCGAGGCGCACCGCTTCGAGGCGATCAGCCTGCTGGCCAAGACCGCCAACCAGCTCCCCAGCCAGCTGCCGCGACTGCAGAAGGTGCTCGAGGACGGCGGCGACTACCAGGCGCTGCGCGACGAAGCCAGCGACATCCGTTCCCGCTACCGCTACTACGACGGGCCCAAGGCCGCCGACATCGCGGTGGGTTACGAAGATGCCTACGCGACCAACAAGGACGCGATGGATCGGGCGCACACCAAGGTGAGCAGCCCGGACTATTCGCCCGGTGGCGAGGGCCGCGATCCGGACATCCGCACCGCGCTGGAGCACATCCAGCCGGCCAGGCCCGCTGCGGCGTCGCAGGTGCTCAAGGAAGGGTCGCAGGGCAAGCAGGTGGGCAAGCTGGAAGCCAATCTATCGGTGCTGGGCTATACCGATGCCGAGGGCAAGGCACTGAACGCGGACAAGCGTTTCGATGCCGATACGCGCCAGGCGGTGGAAGCGTTCCAGCGCGCGCACGGGCTGGAGCCGGTGGATGGCAAGGCCGGCCCGGCAACGCTGGCGGCGATCGACCGTGAGGCGCGCCAGCTGCAGACCGAGCTGGCCGCGCAGGGTCATACCGACGCCAAGGGACGGCCGCTCGGCGTCGATGGTCACCTGGGCGCGGGCACCCGCGAAGCCGTGACGTCCTACCAGACCGCGCATGGTCTGGAGGCCACGGGCGTGGTCGATGCGGCCACCCGCGCGGCGATGGCCACGCCGGCCGCGCCACAGCGCGATGGCGCGCAAGTACCTGCTGCGGCACCCACCCAGCCTGAAGGCACTGGCGTGCGCCCGTTGTCCGATCCGGGCAATCCGCAGCACGTGCTGTACATGGAAACGCTGATGCGCGTGCATGAAGCCGAAGCGGCACGCGGCATTCCCTCCGGCCAGCACAGCGAACGCCTGGCCGGCGCGCTGACCGTGGAAGCGGTACGCGCCGGGCAGCACACCATCGACCGGGTGGAGTTCAACCAGGACGGTTCGATGGCGCGCACGGTGCAGGCCAATGCGATGCGCGACGAATCGGCGTTGAACCGCAACGGGGCGCCGGTGCCGACCGCCGAGGCGGTGAACCAGTCCCTGCAGGACAGCAGCGAGCGTGCGCAGGTCGCCGGTGACCAGCAGCGCGAGCAGCGCCAGATCGACCAGCAGACCCAGCAGCACGGTCCGCGCACCGCGATGGCCTGAACCGCCTGCAACAAAAATGGGCGGCTACCTGGCGTTGAAGCCGGGAAACCGCCCATCCCACCGCGGTGGATCCCGGGGCACTGCCACGGGATGCGTCTGGTTCCGGGGCACCGACCGATGGCCGATTCCCAGGGGATTCCCCGGTGGTGCCGGCCGCTGGCCGGCTCCACGCATACTTCAGGGTTCACGAGGTTGCCGCCCAACGGCCGGCACCACCCGTTATTTTTCGTTCGCGATCAGCTGCACGACGCTGGAGAAATCCAGCTTGCCGCGGCCGGCCTGGTGGTTCATCGAATACAGGTTGCGGGCCAGTTCGCCCAGCGGGATGGAGGCACCGACGCTCATCGCCGCTTCCACCGCCAGGCCCATGTCCTTGAGCATCAGGTCACTGCCGAAACCGCCGCTGTAGCCGCGCGATGCCGGTGCGTTTTCGAGTACACCCGGCCACGGGTTGCACACTTCGGTGGCCCAGCTGCGGCCGGTGCTGACCGCCATCATCTGCGAGAGCACCTTCGGGTCCAGCCCGTGGGCCACGCCGAGGGCGATCGATTCGCCGGTCACGGCCATGATCACGCCAAGGGCCATGTTGTTGCACAGCTTGGCGACCTGGCCGGCACCGCTGGCACCAACGTGGAAGATGTTCTTGCCCATCGCCTGCAGCAACGGGCGCGCGCGCTCGAGCGCATCGGCTTCGCCACCGACGATGAAGGTAAGGGTGCCGGCCTGGGCGCCGGCGGTGCCGCCGGAGACCGGCGCGTCCAGCATCTGCAGGCCACGCGCGGCAGCGGCCTCGGCGACCTTGCGCGCGGTGGCCGGGGCGATCGTGCTGCAGTCGATGACCAGCGCGCCGCCGGGGATGTCGGCGAGCAGGCCATCATCACCGAGG
>NZ_JBFULO010000101.1:0-11256 GCF_054049855.1 Stenotrophomonas sp. P5_B8
TGCCCAGGCACAGCCGTACCGAGGCGGTAGCCAGCAGGCTCAGCGCGGCGGTGCTGCAGGTGACGGTGAAGGTGGTGGTGGTGTTGGTGACGCTGGCCGCGCCGTTGGTGATGGTGCCAAAGGCGAGGGTGACCGGCGTGGTGACCACGCAGTTGGTGTCGGCGCGCGCGGTGCCGCAACCGAACACGCCAAGCACGGCGATCAGCAGCAGGGCCGCCGCACGGATCACGGCGAGGCCCTGGCGCTGCAGCGCAGGGGGCCCAGCTGGCGCGGGTGCGGCTCGCCGCCGGAGCGTGCCTGCAGCGTCACCGTGCACCGGCCGCGCGCGGTGACCACGCGCAGGGTGGCGGGCAGGACCACGTCTTCCAGATAGGTCTGGCCGTCGTAGCCGACGATCGCCGTGCGCGCGTCGGGCAGGTGCACCACGCTGCCCGGCGGTAGCGGCTGGCCGTTGTCGTCGTGCAGAACCACGCTGAGGGGATGGGTGCGCCGCAGGCCGAAATCGACACCGATGCCGGCGCTCTGGCGCGGGGTGACCCAGCGGTCTACCTCGGCTGCGCGGATGTCCGCCGGCAGGTCGAGCGTGTCGATCGACAGCCGGTTGCGCTGCCAGGACAGCAGCGGCGTCACCAGCAGCAGGCCGTTGCGGTCGGTACTGCCGATCAGGCGGTTTTCCAACCGCACCGGCACGCCGGCGAAGCTGCCGGTGGAGACCACGGCGAAGGCATCGGGCACCTCGCGTGCGGCGAACACGTGCCCGCCCATCCAGACCAGGCTGCCGCTGGCGCTGGCATAGCCGTAATCGGTATCGCCCTGGCGCGAGTAACCCAGGGCGTAACGCCCGACCCGGTTGAGCCAACCCACCTCGGCCAGGCCGCCGCCGCCATCGTCTCCGCCACGCGCCTGCACGCGCCAACCTACGCCGCCCTGGCTGCCGTCGCCCGGCACCGGCTGGGACAGGTCGGCCACGTAGGTGGTGTTCTCGCCATTGCGCTGGGTCGACACGCTGGCCTGGCGGTTGCGCCCCAGGGCGGCCGCCAGCGACAGGTAGATGCTGCGGTCCTGGCGGTCATCCAGGTTCTGGTTGACCGAGAGATACGTGGACCAGCGCCGCCCCAGGTTGGCCGACCAGAACAGGCTGGCGTAGCGGTTGTCCTCACCATCGCGGTAGCGCAGGCGCAGGTAGCTGGCACTGATCGCCCCGGCTCCGTCCAGGTTCACACCCAGGGTGGCCTGTTCGCTGATCTGGGCGGGCAGGCTGTCCTGCAGCGCGCCGAGGTCGCGGTAGTCGCCGTGGGTGCGTCGGCTGGACAGGTTGACGTTGAAACGGCGGTTGTTCCAGCTGTATCCCAGCCCGTACTGGCCGCCTTCCCGGCCATCCTGGCGGCTGTGCACGTACGCTGCATTGATCACCCCGGCGGCGCCCAGCAGCCACCAGCCGCCGGCGCCGGCATTGCCCACGCCGCCGCCGCCCTCGGCATGCAGTTCGGCGGTGAAGCGGTCGCTGACGCCATAGCGCCAGGTGCCGCTGGCCACGGTCTGTGCGTCGTAAGCGAAGGAGCGGATGCCGTAGTCGCGGCGCATCCGGCCGACGCCGAGCGACCCGTCCGACAATCCCTTTGCAAGCAGTTGCTGGGTGCCGTAGAAGGCGAAATCCAGCGTCTGGATGCGGCCGAACGCATCGGTGATCACCACCTGGGCATTGCCGGTGCCGTTGATGCCCGGCTGCGCGGCCAGCTGGAACGGGCCGACCGGCACCTGGCCGTTGTACTGGCGCAAGCCGTCGACATACAGCTCGACGTTGGAGGGCACCACCGCTTCGCCGAGGAAGGTCGGCGTGGGGGTCAGCAGGCGATAGGGCTGAAGGCCGTAGTTGCGTCCGATCTGGATGCCGCCCATCCGCACCGGCCGGCTCCAGTCGACGAAGCCGCTGTAGAAATCGCCCACGGTCAGGGTCAGCGCGGCGTCGGGGAAATCCAGTTGCCAATGGGTATCCAGACGCACGCTGTCGGTCCGCCAGCCTTGTTGGGGCACTTGGTAGGTGCGCTGCACGGTGCTGTTTTCCAGCACGCCATTGCCGAGCCCGAACACGCGCAGTTCGCTGGTCAGCGCCAGGTTGCCGCCGGCCTCGTTGTGGCTGCCGTAGAGGTCATAGTTGAGCAGTGCGCCTGGCGAGGCCGACGCATGGGGCGTGGTTTCCTGCGCGCGCTCCAGCCGGGTGGTCGGCAGGGCGAGCTGGTCCAGTGGCACATCCAGCGACAGCGTCTGCAGCGAGGCGTCATAGCGCAGCACTACGCCGGCCAAGAGGTCCAGTGGCACCGGCGCATCGCCCTGTGCCGGAAAGCCGAGTTGCCGCAGCGTGGCCGGCGTGGCGAACAGACGGCCCAGTTGCTGGGTGAAGGGCAGCAGTCCCCGGGGTGCGCGGTTGAGGGTGACATCCAGATAGAGCGTCTGCGCGGCCGTCAGCGGGGTGGGCGCCGGCAGCACGGCGTCGCCGGACGCGCCCGAGGCGTCCAGCCCGCTTTCTGCCGCGTGGATCGTCCATGGCAGCAGGCTGGCGCTGAGCAGCATCCGCGCGCAGGCCTCAGCGAGCCGGTGGCGCGGCGGGCAGTGGCGTCTGGGCCGACTCACCATTGATCCTGGCCATGAAGGTGGCACCGGCCAGTCGGGCCGGGGGGAGATCCAACGGCCAACGCATGGTCTGGCCGCCAAGCACGTAACCGAGCAGGCCCGGATGTACGGTCTGCGGGCGTTCGGCGCTGCCGATGGCCAGATCGGCAAGTTGTGCGTGGGTGCCACCGGCGTTGCTCACTTCCAGTGCGGGCCGGCCATCGTCCAGGGTGATCTGCCGCGCCTGCAGTTTGGGCGGGGTGGTATCGAGCGGCTGGACGAACACCGGCAGCGAATAACGCAGCACGAACTGCATGCCGGTGCGGCCCGGATCCAGGGTCGGCAGTTCGTCGACGATCACCCGGTACGCCAGCTGCTGCGACGGCGCCTGCGGGTCACTGCGCACCACCCGCACCAGTTGCTGCTGGCCGGCGGCCAGCGATTGCATCGGCGGGCTCACCTGCAGGTCCCCGGTGGGGGTGAGCTGGTCCTGACCGCCCTGCTGCTGCCAGCGATAGACCCGCACCTGCACCTGCACCGGCGCGGTGCCGCTGTTGCTGATCCACAATGCGTCGGCGTTCTGCCGGGGGCCCAATTGCAGGGAGGTGGGCGCCACCTGCAGGCTGGCGGCCAGGCTGGTGCTGCAGGAGAGGACAGACAGGGCGCAGGCCAGTCCCAGGCGCCGCCAGGGGCGGACCCGTGCGGTCATTGGCATGGGCTGCCCTCAGTAGGAGATGGTGGCGGTGACCGTGTCCTGGTAGTTACCCGTCGCGGCGTTGTTGACGCTCGGGTTGGCGATCTGGCCGTACACCGTGTACGGCACGGCCAGACCGGTGCCGATGCCGGCCACCGTGTTGGTGCCGGTAGTGGCGCCCCAGACATTGGCGTGCCCGGCGTCCTGGTAGAGCTGGTAGCCGACGAAGTTGTTGGTGGTGACCGCCGCGTTGGTGTTCTTCATGCGCCGGGTGGTCACGTCATTGGCGGTGCCCGCGTTGGAGCCGGCATTCAACGCAATCGTGTAGGGGGTCAGCGCCGAGCATTGCGCGGTGATCGTGCCCTGGGCGTTGGACGGGGTGGTGGCGGTGGACAGGGCCGAGCCGAAGTCCACGTCGGTGGCGGCCGCGGCCGTGATCGTGCAGGCCTTGGTGATGATGATCTTGACGTTGAAGGTGGTGGTGTCGGCCGCCAGGGCCGGTGCGGCCAGGCTGGCCAGCGCCACGCACATCAGGGTAGGACGGAGAAATCGCACGGGCATGCTCCTTGGACTGGGTCCTTACATGAACAAAACGATGCTGCCGATCGGTGTTGCGGTGTATTCCCGGTTATAGGATTGGTGTTGTGCGCAGCCCGTGAGATTTGAAGAAATCTATGGGCGTTTTCGGCAAGATCGCGAAATGTGTGATGAGTGTCGCCTAAGTTCAGGTTCGTGAGGGCGCCCCCTCGCCCAAACCCCGGCTGTCGGCGTTCCACCGATCCCGTTCAGATTGGCCGCCGGATCGGCGATAATGGCGGCTATGAGCGTGAATCTGAAAACCCCCGAGGAAATCGAACTGATGCGCATCGCCGGCCGCCTGRCCAGCGAGGTGCTCGACATCGTCACCCCGTACGTGAAGCCCGGCGTGACGACCGAAGAGCTGGACCGCATCTGCCACGACCACATCATCAACGTGCAGAAGGCCACGCCCGCCAACGTCGGCTACCGTGGCTTCCCCAAGACGGTCTGCACGTCGGTCAACAACGTGATCTGCCACGGCATCCCCAGCGAAGCCAAAGTCCTCAAGGACGGTGACATCGTCAACATCGACGTCACCGTGATCAAGGACGGCTGGCACGGCGACACCAGCCGCATGTACTACGCCGGCACGCCGTCGACGATGGCCCGGCGCCTGGTCGACACCACCTACCAGGCGATGTGGGCCGGCATTCGTGCGGTGAAGCCGGGCGCGACGCTGGGCGACATCGGCCACGCGATCCAGAGCCTGGCGGAAGGCGAGCGCTTCAGCGTGGTACGCGAGTACTGCGGTCACGGCATCGGCAAGGTCTACCACGACGAGCCGCAGGTGGTGCATTACGGCCGTCCGGGCCAGGGTCTGGTGCTGCAGCCGGGCATGACCTTCACCATCGAACCGATGATCAACGAGGGCACCCGCTACAACAAGGTGCTGCCCGATGGCTGGACCGTGGTGACCAAGGACCGCAAGTTGTCGGCGCAGTGGGAGCACATGATCGCGGTCACCGAGACCGGCGTGGACGTGCTGACCCTCTCGCCCGGCGAATCGCAGGTCTGAGCATGTTGCCGGCGAGCCCGATCCTGGACGCGCCGGCAGCGTCCGTCACCGACCTGGAATGGTCGGCGCTGGCGCGGCAATCGCTGCAGCAGACCGACGCGCGGCTGTACCGCCGCTTCGACCAGGGCGACAACATCGAGCGCCTGCTGGCGTTGCGCGCGCGCGCGGCCGACCACCTGATCCGGCTGGCCTGGCAGCGTTGCCTGCCGGCCGGCAGTGGCCTGGCGCTGTTTGCCGTGGGCGGTTACGGGCGCGGTGAACTGTTTCCGCGTTCGGATATCGACCTGCTGGTGTTCGGCGAGCCCGGGCACCAGCGCCAGCACGAATCCAGCCTGGCGCGACTGTTTGCGTTGCTGTGGGACTGCGGGCTGCCGGTCAGCCACGCGGTGCGCTCGGCGGCCGAGTGCATCGATGCCAGCGCGGATCAAACCGTGATGACCGCGCTGATCGAGTCGCGGCCGCTGCTGGCCGATGAGGCGGCACGCCTCGCGCTGAAGGCGGCGGTCAACACCGACGACCTGTGGCCGCCGCGCGAATTCTTCCTRGCCAAGCGCGACGAGCTGCTGGCCCGCCACCAGCGCTTCGGCGACACCGCCGACAACCTGGAGCCGGACATCAAGGACGGCCCGGGCGGGCTGCGTGACCTCAACACGCTGGGCTGGATGGCACTGCGTGCCTTCGGCGTGCGCGACCTGGAAGCACTGGTCGGGCTGGGCCATCTCGGCGCGGACGAAGCGGCCGCGCTGAAGCGCGAGCGCTGCGCGCTGGCGCGGCTGCGCTTCGGCCTGCACCTGGTGGCCAACCGGCCGGAGGAGCGTCTGCGCTTCGATTACCAGAAGACGCTGGCCACGCGCCTGGGCTTCGAGGACGACCTCGAAAGCCTGGCGGTGGAAAAGATGATGCAGGGCTTCTACCGCAGTGCCAGCGTGGTGCGGCGGATCAGCGACCGCCTGCTGCAGCGGTTCGAAGAACAGTTCGATGGCGAGGCGGTGCCCGAACCGGTCAGCGTGGGTTTCTCGCTGCGCCGTGGTTACCTGGCCGCCAACGACGCGGCGTKGCCGCAAGGCGACATCGAGCAGGTGTTCGCACTGTTCTCCAGCTGGGCCTACAACCCGGACGTGCGTGGCCTGCATTCGCTGACCGCGCGCGCGCTGGCCGAGGCGCTGCCGGAGCTGGCGGCGTACACCGAGGCCAGCGCTGCCGCCCGCGAACAGTTCCTGGCCCTGCTGCGCAGCCCGCGCGCGGTCGACACGCTGGCGCGGATGGCGCGCTTGGGCGTGCTGGGCCAATGGATTCCCGCATTCGCGCAAGTGTCCGGGCGCATGCAGTTCGATCTGTTCCATGTCTACACCGTGGACCAGCACACGCTGATGGTGCTGCGGAACATCGGCCTGTTTGCCAGCAGTCGCGCCGACGAGCGCTTCTCGATCGCCCACGAAGTGTGGCCGCGCCTGCGCAAGCCGGAGCTGCTGCTGCTGGCCGGGTTGTTCCATGACATCGCCAAGGGCCGCGGCGGCGACCATTCCGAACTCGGCGCGGTGGATGCACGCGCGTTCTGCCAGGCGCTTGCGCTGAGCAGTTCGGACACCGAACTGGTGGCCTGGCTGGTCGAGCAGCACCTGCGCATGTCGATCACCGCGCAGAAGCAGGACATCTCCGATCCGGACGTGATCCATCGCTTTGCCACGCTGGTAGCCAGCCGCGACCGGCTCGATTACCTCTACCTGCTGACCTGCGCCGATATCGCCGGGACCAGCCCGAAATTGTGGAACGCCTGGAAGGACCGGCTGCTGGCCGACCTGTACTTCGCCGCGCGGCGCGCGCTGCGCGACGGGCTGGAAAACCAGATGCCGGCCGCCGAGCGCGTGGCCGAAGCGCGCGAGTCGGTGCGCCAGCTGGTGCGTGAGCGCGGCTACGACGACGCCACCATCGAGCGCCAGTTCACCGTGATGCCCGATGAGAGCTTCATCCGGCTTCGCCCCGAGCAATTGGCCTGGCAGGCCGCTGCACTGGTCCCGGTGAAGCAGGGTCAGACCCTGGTCAAGGTGCGTCGGATTACCCCCGACGACCAGGCACTGGAAGTGTTCGTGCATTCGCCCGACCGCGATGGCCTGTTCGCCGCGATCGTGATGACCCTGGACCGCAAGGGCTACGGCATCCATCGTGCGCGCGTGCTGGACGGCCCGGTCGACACCATTTTCGATACCTTCGAAGTGACCCCGGCCGACAGCTTCGCCGATGGCGACGCGCTGCGGCTGGAGGCGGCGCTGCGCGAGGCACTGGCCGGCGACCTGACCCGGCTGCGTCCGTCACGCCGGGTGATCCCGCGCCAGCTGCGGCATTTTCGCTTTGCCCCGCGCATCGAATTCCGCGATGGCGGCGATGGCAGCCATGGCACGCGTTTCAGCCTGGTCGCGCCCGACCGTCCCGGGCTGCTGGCCGACGTGGCCTTCGTGCTGCGCAACCAGCGCCTGCGCGTGCATGACGCGCGCATCGCCACCTTCGGCGAGCGCGCCGAAGACATGTTCGTGATCAGCGACGAACACGACCACCCCCTTACCGAATCCGCCCGGCAGCAGCTGCACGATGCGATGCTCGCCTGCCTGGACCCTGATCGAAACGCCGGAGACCCCCACTGATGGCCACCAAGCCTGCCAAGAAGACCGCTGCCAAGACCGCAGCGGCCAAGAAGACTGCTGCCCCCAAGGCCGCGCCTGCCACCAAGCCGGTGGCAGTGAAGAAAGCCGCGGCGAAGAAAATGCCGGCCCCCAAGGTCGTCGCCACGCCGGCTGAAAGTGCGGCCAAGCGCAGCGCCAGCCGCGATGCCACCATCGCCCGCAAGTCGCTGCGCAAGCCGGCCACCCCGGGCGTGGAAGAACTCAAGTTCGGCATCGAAAGCGCCTTCGAGCGCCGTGCCACGCTGACCCTGCACGAGCTGGAAGGCTCGACCAAGCCGCTGGTCGGCCGGGTCATCGATGGCCTGGAAACCGGTGAGTTCCGCGTCGCCGAGCCCGATGGCCACGGTGGCTGGAAGGTCAACGAATGGCTCAAGAAGGCGGTGCTGCTGTACTTCCGTGTGAACGACATGGCGGTGGTCGACGCGCGCCCGGCACCGTTCTGGGACAAGGTGGAATCGCGCTTTGCCGGCTTCGATGAAGCCAAGTTCCGTCGCGCCGGCGTGCGCGTGGTGCCCGGTGCGATCGCCCGTCGCGGCAGCTACTTCGGCAAGGACGTGGTGCTGATGCCGAGCTTCACCAACATCGGCGCCTACGTGGGCGAGGGCACCATGGTCGACACCTGGGCCACCGTTGGTTCGTGCGCGCAGATCGGCAAGCACTGCCACCTGTCCGGCGGCGCCGGTATCGGCGGCGTGCTCGAGCCGCTGCAGGCCAGCCCGACCATCATCGAAGACCATTGCTTCATCGGTGCGCGTTCGGAAGTGGTGGAAGGCTTCGTCGTCGGCCACCACAGCGTCATCGGCATGGGCGTGTTCCTCGGCCAGAGCACCCGCGTCTACAACCGCGCCACCGGCGAAATCAGCTACGGCTCGGTGCCGCCGTACAGCGTGGTGGTGTCCGGCCAGCTGCCGTCCAAGGACGGTTCGCACTCGCTGTACTGCGCGGTGATCGTCAAGCAGGTCGATGCCAAGACCCGCAGCAAGACCAGCGTCAACGACCTGCTGCGCGGCCTGGCCGACTGAGCCCTGCCATGACCACGACCGTCTACGGACTGAAGAACTGCGACACCTGCAAGAAGGCGCGCAAGTGGCTGGACCGCTTCGAGGTGGCGCATGCCTTTGTCGATTACCGCGACACCCCGCGCAGCCCGGAGACCCTGGTCGATTGGGCCGGGCAGGCCGGTGGTTTCGCCGCGCTGGTCAACAAATCCTCGACCACCTGGCGGCAGTTGCCGGAGAACCGCAAGGCGGCCGCCTCCGATGCCGAATGGAAACTGCTGCTGCGCGAGCATCCGCAGCTGATCAAGCGTCCGGTGGTGGTCACCGGCGATGGCGTGATGACCCAGGGCTTCTCGGACAACGGCTTCAAGCAGCGCTTCGGAGTGGGCGCGTGAACGATGTGCTCGCGCTCACCTGCGACCTGATCGCGCGGCCGTCGGTGACACCCGACGACGCCGGTTGCCAGGCCCTGCTCGCCGGGCGCCTGGCGCGTGCCGGCTTCCAGTGCGAACACCTGCGCCTGGGCGAGGTCGACAACCTGTGGGCCACCCACGGCAGCGGTGCGCCGGTGCTGGTGCTGCTCGGCCACACCGACGTGGTGCCCAGTGGACCGGTGGACGCGTGGCATAGCGATCCGTTCGACCCGCAGATCCGCGATGGCGTGCTGTACGGACGCGGCGCAGCCGACATGAAGGGCAGCGTGGCCGCTTTCGTGGTGGCTGCCGAGCAGTTCATTGCCGCCCATCCGGACCACCCCGGCACGCTGGCCGTGTTGCTGACCAGTGACGAGGAAGGCGATGCCATCGATGGCGTGCGCCGTATCGCCGGGCTGTTCCGCGAGCGCGGGCAGTCCATCGACTGGTGCATCACCGGCGAGCCGTCCTCCACGGCGGTGCTGGGCGATCTGCTGCGGGTGGGGCGGCGCGGCAGCCTGTCGGCAACGCTGACGGTCAAAGGCGTGCAGGGCCATGTGGCGTACCCGCACAAGGCACGCAACCCGATCCACCTGGCTGCGGCGGCGCTCGCCGAATTGACCGCACGGCAGTGGGACGACGGCTACGAGAGCTTCCCGCCGACCAGCCTGCAGGTGTCCAACCTCCACGCCGGGACCGGGGCCAACAACGTGATCCCGGGCGAGCTGCAGGTGCTGTTCAACCTGCGCTACAACCCGCACTGGGACGCGCCGCGGTTGGAGCAGGACATCGCCACGCTGCTGGATCGGCACGCGCTGGACTACACGCTCAAATGGCATCGCAGCGGCGAGCCGTTCTACACCCCTGAAGGCACGCTGCGCCGCGTGGCGCGCGAGGTGCTGGCCGAGTTCGCCGGTGCCGCGCCGGAGGAAAGCACCGGCGGTGGCACTTCCGACGCCCGTTTCATCGCACCGCTCGGTGCGCAGTGCATCGAAGTGGGGCCGGTCAACGCCAGCATCCACCAGGTGGACGAGAACATATCGGTCGCCGACCTGGAAAAACTGCCGGCGTTGTACCTGCGCCTGATCGAGCGCCTGCTGGCCTGAATCCTGCCGGTAGTGCCGGCCGCTGGCCGGCTTGGGTGACCGTCGCGGTTGCCGAGCATGGCTCGGCACTACCCGTTAGCCAGAAACCCGGCAGAGCCAAGCCATGCTCGGCTGCCTTTCACCAGAAACCCGGTAGAGCCGAGCCACGCTCGGCTGCCTTTCGCCAGAAACCCGGTAGAGCCGAGCCACGCTCGGCTGCCTTTCGCCAGAAACCCGGTAGAGCCGAGCCATGCTCGGCTGCCTTTCGCCGGGTGCGCGCGAGGTCCTCAGACCGAAGGACGCGCCGGCCAACGGCCGGCCCTGCCGGGTTGCAACGGGCGTTTACGCCACGATCAACCCGAACGCCGCCAACGCCGCCGCGGCCTGGCGCTGCGAAATCACCGCTTTCTTGAACAGCTTGGCGTCCATCACGTTGAGCCCGCTGATGTCCGTTCCGCGCAGGTCCGCGCCCTCGAAACGCGTCAATCGGGTCTGCGCGTTGCGCAGGCTGCCGCCGTTGAACACCGCATCGCGGAAATCACAGCCGGACAGCTCCGCATCGGAGAAATCCATCCCGTCCAGCTGCGCCTTGCGGAACGACAGCCCGCGCAGGTCGGCACTGACCAGCAGGCAGTCGCGGAACTCCAGCGCCCAGCCGGTTACTTCCTGCAGGTGCGCGCCGGTCAGTTTGCAGTCGGCGAACTGCACCGAGGACAACGTCGCACGGCGCCAGTGGCTGTTGTTGAGGTCGCAGTGCGAGAAGCGCGCATCGCTGAGCAGCGCCGAGCTGAAATCGCACTCGGCACCCCGGCATTTGCTCCAGCGGCTTTCCTCCAGCGAGGCGGCCAGCCAATTGGCACCGGTCACCGAGCACTGGTTGAACTGGACGCCATCCATGTCCAGCCGCGAAAAATCGCCGCCATCGAAGCGGCAGGATTCAAACGTGGCCGCACGCGGATGTGCGGCGATGATCGCCTGCATGCGCTCACGGTGGATGGTCTCGTCGCGGAAGATGACGTTGCTCATGCGTTCCATTCTGGGCGATATGCAGAGCACAGGGCAGCCTTGTGCAGTGCCCGGGAGTGTGTACAGCGTCAGCGACCCAACGTAGCGCCGACCGTTGGTCGGCTGTTCCCGACAGCGGGACGAGAGGCCGGGCACATGTCGGTGCCACGGGCGCTATT
>NZ_JBFULO010000102.1:0-11153 GCF_054049855.1 Stenotrophomonas sp. P5_B8
GCACCAGGAACGACACGTTCAGGATGTGCACCTTGTCCGGCAGGATGTGATTCTTGAACTGGTCCGGGAACACCATGATGGTGTCGAAGGCAAGAGAACCACAGATCAAAGCGGACATCGATTAAGGCCTATGCGGAAAGGAGTTTGAGGCCCGCCAGGCGGGCAACGAAACGGCGCCCTGCGGCGCCCTGCGGCGCAAAGGTTAACGGGTGAGGCGGCTTTGGGCCAGAACCGGGACTGTCCGGCGTCGGAAATTTTCGGCTGAATGGCCGTGAAGGCTGGCTTTGCACCAGATTTGTCCTTGCTCGCACACAGGGGGATTGCTAGGCTTGTCGGCCTCGAATTCTGCCCATTTTTTCGCCATCCCGCGTTGGGCGCGACACCCCTCAGGATCAACACCCAGATGTTCAAGAAACTGCGCGGCATGTTCTCCAATGACCTGTCCATCGACCTGGGCACGGCCAACACCCTCATCTATGTGCGTGGGCAGGGGATCGTGCTGAATGAGCCGTCCGTGGTCGCCGTGCGCCAGGACCGTGCCATTGGTGGCACCCGTTCCGTGGCTGCCGTGGGCGCCGAAGCCAAGCAGATGCTGGGCCGTACCCCGGGCCACATCACCACCATCCGCCCGATGAAGGACGGCGTCATCGCCGACTTCACCTACACCGAGGCGATGCTCAAGCACTTCATCAAGAAGGTGCACAAGTCGCGCTTCCTGCGCCCGAGCCCGCGCGTGCTGGTCTGCGTGCCGGCCGGCTCGACCCAGGTCGAGCGCCGCGCCATCAAGGAATCGGCCGAGGAGGCCGGTGCGCGTGATGTGTTCCTGATCGAAGAGCCCATGGCCGCCGCGATCGGCGCCGGCATGCCGGTGACCGAGGCGCGCGGTTCGATGGTCATCGACATCGGCGGCGGCACCACCGAAGTGGCGGTCATCTCGCTCAACGGCATCGTCTATTCGGCCTCGGTGCGCATCGGCGGCGACCGCTTCGACGAGTCGATCACCAACTACGTGCGCCGCAACCACGGCATGCTGATCGGTGAAGCCACCGCCGAGCGGATCAAGGTCGAGCTCGGCTGCGCCTACCCGCAGGCGGAAGTGATCGAGATGGAAATCTCCGGCCGCAACCTCGCCGAGGGCGTGCCGAAGATGATCAAGATCAACTCCAACGAGGTGCTGGAAGCCCTGCACGAGCCGCTGTCGGGCATCGTCAGCGCGGTCAAGCTGGCGCTCGAACAGACCCCGCCGGAACTGTGTGCCGACGTTGCCGAGCGCGGCATCGTGCTCACCGGTGGTGGCGCGCTGCTGCGCGACCTGGACCGCCTGATCTCCGAAGAGACCGGCCTGCACGTGCAGGTGGCCGACGATCCGCTGACCTGCGTGGCCCGTGGTGGCGGTCGTGCGCTGGAGCTGGTGGACATGCACGGCAACGAGTTCTTTGCGCCGGAGTAAGCGGCACCCGCTTTGTTCCATGGACGCGCCCCTGCGGCGTGATGCCCGCTGCGTGCCTGCCACGCCGGGCATCGCAGCGCCGGGGCGTTGTCGCATCCCCTTCCTGTCGTCCTCCAGTCGAAGCCAGTCGTRCCGCCCTACGCCGGTCCCCCCGTAGCCTCCCGTCAGGGCGATGCCGCCAGTCCACTGCGGCTGCTCGCCTACCTGGCCCTGGCCATCACCCTGATCGTGCTCGACGACCAGGCCGGCTGGCTGTCGCGTCTGCGCACCCAGGCCAACGTGCTGGTGCAGCCGGTGTGGGCGCTGGCCGGCTTGCCGGGCCGCCTGGGCACCCAGGTCAAGGACAACGCGGCCAGCCATGGCCAGCTGGTTGATGAAAACCGCGAGCTGCGCAACAAGCTGCTGATCGCCAACGCGCGCCTGACCCGCCTGCAGACCGCCGCGCTGGACAACGCGCAGCTGCGCGAACTGCTCAACGTGGCCGAGCGCAGCGGCCTGGACGTGCAACTGGCCCCGATCCTGGATATCGACCTGGACCCGGTGCGGCAACGCCTGGTGCTGGCCGCCGGCAGCCGCGACGGCGTGCACCTGGGCCAGGCGGTGATCGATGCCGGTGGCCTCATGGGCCAGGTGATCGCCACCACCGGCAGCAATGCCACCGTGCTGCTGCTGACCGACCCGGACCACGCGGTGCCGGTGACCGTGGCGCGCAACGGCGTGCGGCTGATCGTGTACGGGCGTGGGGACACCCTGGAACTGCGCGACATTCCGCTCAGCGCGGGGGTGGAAGTGGGCGATGAGATCGTCACCTCCGGCCTGGGCGGGCGTTTCCCGGCCGGCTTCCCGGTAGGCAAGATCACCGCGCTGCGGCCCGATGACACCCACGCGTTCCTGGTGGGGGAATTGAAGCCAGCCGCGCAGCTGGATCGCGGCCGCGATGTGTTGCTGCTGCGCCCGGGCGCGGCGATCCGGATTCCGCCGAACCTGCGGCTTCAAGGCGAAGCCGGTGGCCCTGCCACCACGCCGCTGCAGCAGGCGCCGACCGACGCCACCGCCGGCCCCGCGTCGCCCGCCGCAGCGACCACGACTCCGCCCGCAGCCTCGACGGCCGTGCCGGGTGCGCCCCCGGCCAGCCCAGCGGCCGGCGCACCCACGACCGCGCCAGCGTCGACGCCGGCCAAGCCGCGCCAGGCACCGACGCCCGCACCGGCCGCCGCCGCCCCTGAATCCACGGTAGTGCCGAGCCATGCTCGGCAGCCGGAATCGGTGGAGAACCGCGAATGAGCCGCCTGCGCGACAAACCGTGGGTGCTGCCGGTCAGCGTGGTGCTGGCGCTGCTGCTGGGCCTGCTGCCGCTGCCGGCGTTGCTGCAGCCGCTGCGGCCGTACTGGCTGGCACTGGTGCTGGCCTACTGGGTCATCGAAGCGCCGGACCGGGTCGGGCTGGGCATCGCGTTTGCCAGCGGCGTGGTCGCCGACCTGCTGTACGGCGGGGTGCTGGGCGAACAGGCACTGCGGCTGGTGATGCTCACCTTCATCCTGCAGCGCTTCCGCGCCCGCATCCGCTTTTTCCCGATGTCCCAGCAGATGCTGGCCATCGGCGGGTTGCTGTTCAACGACCGCATCGTCAGTTCGGTGGTGCATATCGTGGTCGGCGAACCGACCCTGCCGTGGTCGTACTGGTGGGCGCCGCTGCTCGGCATGGGCCTGTGGCCGCTGCTGTTCGTGCTGCTCGATGCGGTGCGCTTCGGGCGTCGCGGTCGCTGACATGTACGTGCGCCGCCAGGCCAAGAATCCCCACGCCGAAGCGGAACAGTTCCGGCGCCGTGCCGCGCTGGGCTTCCTTGGCGTGCTGGTCTGCCTGATCGGGCTGGGCGGCTGGTACTTCAAGCTGCAGGTGCTGGACCACGACGTCTATGCCACCCGCTCGGAGGCCAACCGCATCAAGCCGCGGCCGGTGGTGCCCGGGCGCGGGATGATCTACGACCGCAACGGGCGCCTGCTGGCCGAGAACGTGCCTGCGTTCCGGCTGGACATCACCCCGGACAAGGTCAAGGACATGGACGCCACCCTGGCCGGGCTGGCGAAGATCCTCGACCTCAGCCCGGAGGACATCGAGACCTTCAACAAGTCGCGCAAGGCCCGCCGCAAGTTCCTGCCGGTCACGCTCAAGCTGCGCGTCAGCGATGAGGAAATGGCGCGCTTCGCGGTCGACCGCTGGCGCTATCCCGGCGTGGAGCTGGAGCCGTACCTGACCCGTCGCTACCCCTACGGCGACCTGTTCGCGCACATCATCGGCTACGTCGGCCGGGTCGATGACAAGGACCTGGAGATCCTCGGCGAGGGCAACGCGGCGCTGACCCACATCGGCAAGTCCGGGCTGGAGCGCTATTACGAGCAGCAACTGCGCGGCAAGGTCGGCTACGAGCAGGTCGAGACCAACGTGCAGGGCCGCGCGATCCGCACGATCGGCCGGGTCGCCGCGCAGTCCGGCAGCGATCTGCGGCTGTCCATCGATGCCGATCTGCAGCGCGCGATGGTGGCCGCCTTCGGCGATTTCGACGGCGCGGCGGTGGCGATGGACCCGCGCACCGGCGAGGTGCTGGCCATGGTCAGCCTGCCCTCGTATGACCCGAACCTGTTCGTCAACGGCATCTCGCATGCCGATTTCAAGGCGCTCAACGACAACCCCTCGCGGCCGCAGTTCAACCGGCTCGTGCTGGGTGGCGTGGCGCCGGGTTCGACGATCAAGCCGCTGATCGGCCTGGCCGGCCTGGACAGCGGCACGCGCAAGCCCGAAGACAAGATCCTGTCCACCGGCATGTTCTACCTGCCCGGCACCTCGCGCGGCTGGGGCGATGCCAACCGCGGCGGGCATGGCTGGACCGATCTGCGCAAGTCGATCACCCAGTCGGTCAACACGTATTACTACAAGCTGGCGCTGGACATGGGCATCGAGCGCTTCGACCACTACATGGGCTATTACGGCTTCGGCGAAGCGACCGGCATCGACCTCACCGGCGAGATCGGCGGCATCCTGCCCTCGCCGCAGCACAAGTACAAAACCCGCAAGGAGCGCTGGTATCCCGGCGACACGGTCAACGTCAGCATCGGCCAGGGTGACTGGAAGGTCACCCCGTTGCAGCTGGTGCACGGCATCGCCGGGATCGGCAACGGCCAGCTGCGCACCCCGCACCTGGTGATGCAGGAGCGGGCCGGCTTCGATGCCGACTGGACCCCGGTGCCGGCCGGCGAGACCAAGCCGGTCAGCCCCAATCCCGGCAATCTGCAGGCCGTGCGCGAAGGCATGATGGGCACCATGCGCCCGGGCGGCAGTGGCGCGCGGGCCGCGGCCGGCGCGCCGTACACGATCGCCGGCAAGACCGGCACCGCGCAGGTGATCAGCCGCCGTGGTACGGCGGCGGTGAACCCCAAGAGCCTGCCGATGCACCTGCGTCACCGCTCGTTGTTTGTCGGCTTCGCGCCGGCCGAGAACCCGGTGATCGCCGTGGCGATCGCGGTCGAGGGCGGCGGCTACGGCGGCTCGGCCGCAGCGCCGATCGCGCGCAAGCTGTTCGATGCGTGGCTGCTGGGCAAGATGCCCGACGGGCTGGAACCCCTGGACAGCGAGCGGGGTACCACCGCGATCGGCATCACCGGGTTCGACAGCGGTGACAGCAACGCGCGGGCCGCCGGCGATGCCGCGGCTGCGCTGCTGGAATCGCTGCCGATCGTGGTGGGCCTGCCGAGCGCGCCGGTTCCCGCGCCGTCACCGCTTGCCCCTGGCGCGCCGGTGCCGGCCGCCGCACCGCCGCCGACAACCCCGGAGCGTGCGCGATGAAGGTCTTCCTGCGCTGGGCGACCGACATGGTCGTGCGTTTCAGCAGCACGCTGGACTGGGTGCTGTGCCTGGCCCTGGGTGCGCTGATGCTGATCGGGCTGGCGGTGCTCAAGAGCGCCGGCGGCGACGGCCTGGTGTTCGCCCAGGGCGCGCGCTTCGTGGTCGGGTTGGGCGCCATGTGGGCGATCTCGCGGGTGTCGATCCTGCGCATCCGCTCGGCCACGCCGTTGATCTATGCGATCTCGATGATCCCGCTGCTGGCGGTGTTCGTGCTCGGCACGGGCAAGTACGGCCGGCAATGGCTGGATCTGAAACTGTTCTACCTGCAGCCGGCCGAGCTGCTCAAGGTCAGTCTGCCGATGATGGTGGCCTGGTACCTGCACCGCATGCCGCTGCCACCGCGTTTTTCCACGGTGATGGTCAGCGCGGTGATCATCGGCGTGCCGACCGGGCTGGTGATGCTGCAGCCGGACTTCGGTACCGGCGTGCTGATCGCGGCCAGCGGCGCGTTCGTGCTGTTGCTGGCCGGTCTGCCGTGGTGGTGGGTGGGCGTGGCGGTCGGCGGCGTGGCGGCAGCGGCGCCGGTGGCGTGGTTCTGGCTGCTGCGGCCCTACCAGAAGGACCGCATCATGATGTTCCTGGATCCGGAGATGGATGCGCTCGGCGCAGGCTGGAACATCATCCAGTCCAAGATCGCGATCGGGTCCGGCGGATTCGATGGCAAGGGCTGGGGGCAGGGTTCGCAGTCGCACCTGAACTTCATTCCCGAGCAGACCACGGACTTTGCGTTCTCGGTGCTCAGCGAGGAGTTCGGCTGGATCGGGGTGGCGACGGTGCTGGCGTTGTACCTGGTGGTGATCGGCCGCTGCCTGTGGATCGCCTCGCAATCGCGCGATTCGTACTCGCGGCTGTTGGCCGGCGCCACGGGCCTGGCGTTCTTCGTGTACGTGCTGGTCAACGGCGGGATGATCTCCGGCCTGCTGCCGGTGGTGGGCGTGCCGATGCCGCTGATCAGCTACGGCGGCACGTCGGCGGTGTCGTTGCTGGCCGGTTTCGGCCTGGTGATGGCCGCGCGCAAGCATCAGCCCGTCCACGGCGGCTACGGCTGACCCATGGGTAGCGCCACGCCATGCGTGGCTGCTGTTCGCTGACTGCCCGCCCTCCTCGACGAGCGGCTGCGCTCCGCGCTCGGTCGGGATCGGCTCAGGTCCGCGCGGCGGCAAGGGATGCCCGCGCATCGCAGCGACTGTGCTGCCCAAGGTCCCGTCAGGGCCTGCCCCCAGCGGCAGGATGGTTCATCGGCTRAGCGGGGGAAGCGAAGGCTCGCCTCTGCGGTCGGCTGGGAGTGATCGGATATCCGGCAAAGCAGGTTTATAGCGTCAGGGTTTGGCGGGTTTGGTGCACGGATCGTCAACAAAGTGACGGAAAAGTGAGATGTGGCGCACAGATATGAAGTGCGTTGATCCTGATCAATGGACTTGTCGTAAACGGACGGCAYAATGGCGGCCCGCCAGCAGGGGTATGTCGAGCCAAGCGACATGCCTGGGGAGCTTGGTGGGGAGTAGTTGACCCAACGGGTACAAGGGGCGAGGCGCGCGCTGGGGAGTTGCGCGCCGCGCCGGTACCGACCGGGTCGGTTTGGCCGGTTGCGTCCATGGGGATGGGGACGTAACCGGCAGACCTTAATAATTGCCGCTGACCCGCACCTGATGTGTCAGGGGCCCGGATGCATCCATGGCTGAATGGGGAATCTGACTGCGATCACTGTAGACGCAGCGTTAACGATTGTCCCTTGTCGCAGGCAATTCGTTGTGATTCATGGTCTTAGGGGTTTTAATTCATCCTTGACCTGCTAACCTGCCGCGATGATTCGACGCACTCTGGCCTGCATGCTTACGCTCGGTTTGGTCGCCTGCGCGACCCAACCGCCTTCTCCGTCACCGTCGCCGCAGGCGTCCGGTGCCCCCAACAAGCCGTTGCCGGGGCAGAAGGGCCCGGCCGAAGCCGCGCCGGAGGCCGCTGCCGCTACGGCCGCGCCGGTGGACCTGACCCCGGTGCCGTTCGAGGTGGCCCGCGCCAACTTCGTGCGCGACACCGCAAAACGCTATGGCATTCCCGCTGCGCAGATCGAGGCCACGCTGGCCCAGGCGCAGGTGCGCGATCCGATCATCGCGGCGATGTCGCGACCCGCCGAGCGGGTCAAGCCGTGGAACGAGTACCGGCCGATGTTCATCAGCCAGGCGCGGATCGACGGCGGAAAGAAATTCCTCGCCCAGCACCGCGACGAGTTGATGCGCGTGCAGCAACGCACCGGCGTGCCGGCCGAAGTGATCGTGGCGATCATCGGGGTGGAAACCAGCTACGGCGGCAACACCGGCAGCTACCGCGTGCTCGATGCGCTGTACACGCTGGCCTTCAAGTACCCGCGCAGTGGCGATCCGTCCAAGCTCGAGCGCGAAGTGCGCCGTGAGCTGTATTTCCGCGACGAACTGGCGCGCCTGTTCGCGCTGACCCGCGACGAGAAGCTGGACATCACCGCGATCAAGGGCAGCTACGCCGGCGCGATGGGCATGGGCCAGTTCATGCCGTCCAGCTACCTGGACTTCGCGGTGGACGGCAACGGCGATGGGCGCCGCGACCTGTCCAACAGCTACGACGACGTGTTCTCTTCGATCGCCAATTACTTCGTCAAGAAGGGCGGCTGGGTGCGCGGCGGTCCGGTCGCGGTGCCAGCCACACTGGCCGCCGGCCGCGAAGAATTCAATCCGACCGAGTGGGCGCCCACCTGGACCCTGTCCGAGCTGGCCCAGCGCGGCTATCAGCCCAGCGCGCCGGTGCCGGCAGGCCTGACCGCCACGCCGATCACGCTCGAAGGCAGCACCGGCAAGCAGTACTGGCTGGGCTTCCAGAACTACTACGCGATCACCCGTTACAACCTTTCCAAGATGTACGCGATGGCCGTGTACCAGTTGTCCCAGGCCATCGCCGGACAGGAGCTGCCGCCGGCATGAACGCACGCGCACGCTGCAGATGGCTGGTCCCCGGTCTGTTGGTCCTGGCGCTCGCCGCCTGCAGCAGCGCGCCGAAAAAGCCGGCCAGCGCCGGCAGCGCCAAGCCCGGCAGCGGCACGCTGGTGCAGGGCAAGGGCAACCGCCCGGCGCATTGTCCGGACGGGTCGCCCTACAAGGCCGCCACCGAAGATCCGACTACCCGCGGCGACTACCGTGCCGGCGGCTTGTACAAGCCCGGCGTCAACGACAGCACCCCCACCTATATTCCCAACGTGGCCTGCATCCCCGAGCCGGAGGTGGTCGACCTGCCGCGTTCGCCGGTCGGCAACAAGTCGCCGTACGTGGTGCTGGGCAAGCAGTACCAGGTGCTGGACAAGACCAGCGGCTATGCCGAGAAGGGGACCGCCTCGTATTACGGTGCCAAGTTCCATGGCCGCCTGACGTCCAACCGCGAGGTGTACGACATGTACGCCTTCACCGCCGCCCACAAGACCCTGCCGCTGCCGAGCTTTGCGCGGGTCACCAACCTGGACAACGGCGAATCGGTGATCGTGCGCGTCAACGACCGCGGCCCGTTCCACGACGGCCGGGTGGTCGACCTGAGTTATGCCGCCGCCGTGCGCCTGGGCATCACCCAGCGCGGCACCGGCAACGTGGAAGTGCGCGCGCTGACGCCGGGCGAAGGCAACCTGCTGGCCGACAAGCCCTCGCGTCGCGAGCGCCGCGCGGCCGCAAGCGTGGCCGCTGCMGCGCAGCCGCGTTCGCCCAGCGACATGGACAAGCTGGTCGGCCGCCTGCCAGCCGCCACGGCCCCGGCTTACGCGGGCGCCACGGTGGCCAGTGGCCGCCCGGCCGCGACCCAGGCGGCACAGATCGACGATGCGCCGGTTACCGTCAGTGCGCTGCCGGCCGCGCCGCTGGTGGCCGCCGTCGTGCCGCCGCGCCCGGTGGCCCGCCCGACCCCCGTACCGGTGCCCGCCCCTGCAAGCCTGTCCCAGCAGGTGGGCAGCGTGTTCCTGCAGGTGGCCAGCTTCGCCAGCCGCGACAACGCCACCCGTGCACTGGGCCAGCTGTCTTCGGCCGGCATCGTCGGGGCCAGCATCAGCGACATCGTCAGCGGCGGCCGCACCCTCTGGCGCCTGCGCGTGCCGGCGGCCGACCACGCCAGCGCCTCGGAACTTGCCGGCCGCATCGCCGGTCTGGGCTTTGGTGCGCCGCAGATCGTGAAGGACTGACCGCCGCCGCGAGCGGCGGCGTCCCGCGCGCACCGTTGCATCGGCCTACAATGGCCACACTCCGTCTTTCCACCTTGGCGCCCCACCAGGAGCTTGCTGTCCAATGAAATTCCGCTTTGCCGCTGCTGCCATGGCCACGACCCTGTTCGTGGGCATGGTCTCCGCCCAGACCCCGCAGCCGGCCCCCCAGCCGGTGCCTGCGCCTGCCGCCGCCCCGGCCACCGTCGCCACCCCGCCGGCGCCCAGACCCAGTGTCTCCAAAGCCTGGGTGCTGATGGATTACGCCACCGGCCAGGTGTTGGCTGGCGAAAATGAACATGAGCAGCTGGCCCCGGCCAGCATCACCAAGGTGATGACGTCTTATGTCGTTGCCGCCGAGGTCAAGAACGGCAAGGTCCGTCCCGATGACCAGGTGATGATGAGCGAGCGGGCCTGGCGCGAAGGCGGCGCCGGTACCGACGGCAGCTACAGCGGCTTCCCGGTCAACCAGACCGCGCGTCTGGAAGATATGGAAAAGGGCATGGCGATCCAGTCCGGCAACGATGCCGCGATTGCCCTGGCCGAGCACGTGGCGGGCAGCGAAGAAGCCTTCGCCTCGCTGATGAACAGCTATGCCGCCAAGATCGGGATGAAGGACTCGCACTTCATCAACGCCCACGGCCTGACCGCGCCGGGCCACCACAGCACCGCCTACGATCTGGCGCTGCTGGGCCGGGCGATGGTGCGCGACTATCCGGAAACCTACGCCTACAACAAGGTGAAGGAATTTACGGTCGGCAACATCAAGCAGCCCAACCGCAACCTGCTGCTGTGGCGCGATGGCAGCGTGGACGGGATCAAGACCGGCCATACCTCCGAGGCCGGCTACTGCCTGATGAGCTCGGCACAGCGCGGCGACCAGCGCCTGATCGCGGTGGTGCTGGGCGGCAGTTCGGAAAAGCAGCGCGCCGATGACAGTCTGGCCCTGCTCAACTGGGGCTTCCGCTTCTTCGAAACCCACCGCATGTACGAGCCGGGCAAGGCCGTGGCCGACCACAAGGTGTGGAAGGGCAAGGCCGACACGGTGCAGCTGGGCGTGGCCCAGCCGATGCTGGTGAGCGTGCCGCGCGGTCGTTACAACGACCTCAAGCCGACCATCGACGTGCCCAAGACGCTGGAAGCGCCCTTCACCGCGGGCCAGAAAATCGGCACGCTGAAGGTGACGCTGGATGGCAAGGTGGTCGCCGAAGCGCCGCTGGTGGCCGTGGCCGCCGTGGAAGAAGCCGGCTTCTTCAAGCGTCTGTGGGACAGCTTCTGGATGTGGTGGGAATCGGAGTGATCCGGCGCCACTGAATCGAAAAAAGACCGGCGAAAGCCGGTCTTTTTTTGGCTTTTTTCCGAAGGCAGGGGCGTCTTGTTCCGGGGGCTGTGCAGAGGGCGTACGGCTGTACGTGTGTGGTCGGGTGGTCGGGTTGTCCGAGTGACATTGGGGATCTGGGGCACCTTTTCGGTCGGGCTTTTCGCGCGCGTGAGGGCCCCGTAGCGGSCGGTAGGCCCCTGGCGCAAATGTCCCCCGGCCGCGTGGCGGCCTCCTCCTTKATTTTGCCCAGGAGCCTACCGCCCGCTACGGGGCTCGGC
>NZ_JBFULO010000103.1:0-11078 GCF_054049855.1 Stenotrophomonas sp. P5_B8
GCATTGGGCCTTGCGGCCGGCGCACTGCCCGCCTTCGCGGCCGACCATCTGGTCCATGATGCCGCCGGGTATGCCACGGCGACCAAAGCGCTGCAGCCGGGCGATACCGTCATCCTCGCCGACGGCGTATGGCGCGACATCGACCTGCTGCTACGCGGCACCGGCAAAATTGGTCAACCAATTAAGCTGACAGCGCAGACCCCGGGCAAGGTGATCCTCAGCGGCCAGTCGCAGCTGCGCCTGGCCGGGTCGTACCTGGAGGTGTCCAACCTGGTGTTCCGCGATGGCTGGGCCCCGGGCAGCGAAGTGGTGTCCTTCCGCGCCTCGTCCAAGGAGTGGTCCACCCACAGCCGGGTGACCGGCGTGGTGATCGACGGCTACAACAAGCCGGACCGCCAGCAGTCGGACAACTGGGTCGGGATGTACGGCCAGGACAACCGCTTCGATCACAACCAGCTGGTGGGCAAGACCAACGCCGGCACCACCCTGGTGGTGGTGCGCAACACCAGCAGTGGGCTGGACAACCGCCACCGCATCGACCACAACTGGTTCGGCCCGCGCCCCAACCTGGGCAGCAACGGCGGTGAGACCATCCGGGTGGGCACCAGCACCGACTCGCAGTCCAACTCCAATACCGTGGTGGAGAACAACTGGTTCGAGCAGTGCGATGGCGAAGTGGAGATCGTGTCCAACAAGTCCGGCGGCAACCTGTATCGCGGCAACGTGTTCTTCGAATCGCGCGGCTCGATGGTGCTGCGCCACGGCCACGGCAACGTGGTCGAGCGCAACGTGTTCCTCGGCAACAACAAGGCCCACACCGGCGGCGTGCGGGTGATCAACCGCCACCAGATCGTGCGCGACAACTACTTCGAGAACATCGCCGGCGACAACTTCGCCGCGGCACTGGCGGTGATGGCCGGCACCCGCGATGCGCCGTTGAACCGCTATGAGCAGGTGGACGATGCCCTGATCGAGCGCAACAGCTTCATCGGCGTGCGCCAGGTGTTCCTCGGTGCGGGCCTGGATGACGAGCGCAACGCCATGCCGGTCAACAGCCGCCTGCGCGGCAACCTGTTCATCGGCGATGGCAGCCGCGAGCTGCTGCGCAGCCAGGGCGATCTGGAGGGCATCGCCTTCAGTGGGAATGTGCAGAGCCCCAGCGTGTCGCCCGGCTTCCCCGCGGGTGTGAGCGCGCAGAAGGTCACCCTGCAGCGCGCGGCCAACGGGCTGCAGTACCCGGTGGAAACCATCGCGGCGGGCGCGCCGCGCGACCTCGCGCCGATCGCGCGCGAACAGGTCGGCGTGAGCTGGTATCCCAAGGCGCTGGCCAGCACCGCGCTGGACAGCGGTGCCACCCGCAAGGTGGCCCCGGGTGAGGACACCCTGAGCCGCGCGATGGCCAACAGCGCCCCCGGTGACCAGTTGCAGCTGCAGCGCGGCCAGTACCGCATCGACCAGGTGTTGAACGTGGACCACCCGGTCAGCGTGATCGGCCCCCGCCGTGGGCGCGCCAGCCTGCAGTTCTCGCGCCCTGCCCTGTTCGAGATCCGCGCCGGCGGTTCGCTCAAGCTGACCGGGCTGGATATCGACGGCGCACTGGCGCCGGACGCGGCCGGCAGCGCGGTGGTGCGCATCGCCCCGGGCAGCCAGGCGTTCAACTACACCCTGCTGATCGAGGACAGCCGCATCCACGGGCTGACCACCAACAAGGCCTTCGATGTGGTCAACGCCGGCAAGGGCAGCCTGGCCGCGCGCATCGCGCTGCGCAACACCACCGTGGAGGACATCAGCGGCAGCGTGATTGCCGCCGCTGCCGAGACCGACGACCTGGGCACCTACAACGCCGAGCAGGTGGACATCGTGGATTCGCAGTTCCGCAATATCACCGGGCCGCTGTTGAACCTGTATCGCGGTGGCACCGATGAAAGCACCTTCGGCCCGACGCTGCGGGTGCACGGCAACCAGCTTGAAAACGTGGGCGTGGCCGCCGACACCAGCCTGCGCCTGCATGGCGTGCAGACCGCCACGCTGACCGATAACCAGTTCCTCCGCAGCGGACGCGTGCGCTTCAGCCACCGCGTCGGCGAGCCCCGCCTGGCCGCGCACGGCAACGTGCTCGACGCCACCGCGGCGATGCAGTCCGATACTCCAGCCGAGACCCTGCCATGACGCGTTCCACGCCCCTGATGCTGCTGCTGGCGGCCTCCTTCAGCGCCGCCGCGCTGCCCGCCGTTGCCGCCGCACCTGCCGGCAGCCAACAACCGGCGGCCGCTGCCAGCGCCCCGGTATTGGTGACCGCCGCGCAGTGGCAGCAGATGCGCAGCGATGGCGCCAGATACCCGGTGTTTGCCAAGGAACAGCAGCGCGCCGAGCGCCTGGTGCGCGGCATGATCAAGGCCGGAATCGATGTGCCGGTGCCCAAGGACAAGGGCGGCGGCTACACCCACGAACAGCACAAGCGCAATTACCAGGCCATCCAGGCCGCCGGCGCGCTGTACCGGCTGACCGGCGACAAGGTGTATGCCGACTACGCGCGCGACCTGCTGCTGGGCTACGCCAAACTGTACCCTGGGCTGGGCGCGCATCCGCAGGGCCGCGGGCAGATTCCCGGCCGGCTGTTCTGGCAGACCCTCAACGATTCGGTGTGGCTGGTGAGCGCGGTGCAGGGCTACGACGCGATCCGCGACAGCCTCAGCACGGCAGACCGCAAGACCATCGACGACGGCGTGTTCCGGCCGATGGCCGACTTCCTCAGCGGTACGCCGGAGAACTTCGACAAGATCCACAACCATGCCACCTGGGCGGTGGCGGCGGTGGGCATGACCGGTTACGTGCTGCGTGACCCGACCTACGTGGACAAGGCGTTGAACGGCAGCAAGCGCGATGGCAGCGCCGGCTTCCTCAAGCAGGTGGACCAGCTGTTCTCGCCGGACGGCTATTACGAGGAAGGCCCCTACTACCAGCGTTATGCGCTGGCACCGTTCATCCTGTTCGCCAATGCGATCCAGCGCAACGAGCCGCAGCGCGGCATCTTCAAGCGCCGCGACGGGGTGTTGCTCAAGGCCGTCGATTCGCTGGTGCAGAGCAGCTACGGCGGCTACTTCTTCCCGATCAACGACGCCATCCTGGACAAGGGCCTGGACACCGAAGAACTGGTAGCCGGCATCGACATCGCCTACGCGCAGACCAGCGACGCGCGGCTGCTGTCGGTGGCCAAGGCACAGAAGCGCGTACTGCTGTCGCCCGAAGGCCTGCAGGTGGCCCAGGCGCTGGCGCAGGACAAGGCCRAGCCGTTCGCCTTCGTGCCCACGCTGCTGCGCGATGGCCCGGACGGCACCGAAGGTGCGCTGGCGATCCTGCGCATGGGCGGTGAAAACGGCCAGGCGCTGGTGATGAAGAACACCAAGCAGGGCATGGGCCACGGCCACTTCGACAAGCTCAACTGGCTGTTCTACGACAACGGCCAGCGCGTGGTCACCGATTACGGCGCCGCGCGCTTCCTCAACATCGAAGCCAAGGCCGGCGGCATCTACCTGCCCGAGAACAACAGCTGGGCGCGGCAGACGCTGGCCCACAACACGCTGGTGGTGAACGAGCAGAGCCACTTCGGCGGCGACTGGAAGAAGGGCCAGGCGCTGGCGCCGACGCCGCTGCTGTTCGCGGTCAACGACGATACCCAGATCGCCTCGGCGCGCATGGACGGTGCCTACGACGGGGTGAGCTTCACCCGCACCCAGGTGCTGCTGGCCCATCCGRCGCTGACCGAGCCGGTGGTGTTGGACCTGCTGCGGGTCAACGGCAGCAAGGCGGCGCGCTACGACCTGCCGCTGCATTTCAACGGCCACATCATGGACGTGGGCTTCAAGGCGCAGTCGGCGGTGGCCGCGCGGCCGGTGCTGGGCAAGGCCAACGGCTACCAGCACGTGTGGATCGATGCGTCCAGCGAGCCGAGCAGCGAGGCGCGCAGCCTCACCTGGCTGCTGGACGGACGCTTCTATACCTATCGCTTCGCCAGCACCGCACCGTCGCGTGCGCTGATCGGCGAAAGCGGGGCCAATGATCCCTCGTTCAACCTGCGCCGCGAACCGATGCTGCTGCAGCGCGTGGATGGGCAGGCTGCCACCACGTTCTATGGCGTGCTCGAACCGCATGGCCAGTACGACGGCACCGCCGAAACCGTGCGCGGGGCCAACAGCCGCATCGACCGCATCGCCCACTACCGGGGCAAGGATGCCGACGTGCTGGTACTGGACCTGGCCGGCGGCAAGCGCGTGACGCTGGGCATCGCCGATGACCCGTCCAAGGGCGGCGCGCATGAGGTGAGCGGCGATGGCCACAGCTGGCGTTGGGACGGCGGCTGGAAGCGCTTTGACACCGGCAGCGGCAAGGACGGCAAATGAAGGTCACCACCCAAGCGCGCACCTACGTGCGCTGGTTGATCGTGGCGCTGATCGCCGTTGCCACGGTCATCAACTACATCGACCGCAACGCCCTGGCGGTGATGTGGCCGCAGATCTCCAAGGATGTGGGCGCAACCAAGGAAGACTACGCGCTGCTGGTCACGGTGTTCATGCTGTTCTACGCCGCCGGGCAGTTCGTGTTCGGCCGGTTGTTCGACATCATTGGCACGCGCCTGGGCTTTGCGCTGTCGATCGCGGTGTGGTCGATCTCGATCGCGCTGCACTCGGTCACCCACTCCATCCTCTCCTTCAGCCTGGTGCGGGCGATGCTCGGCATCAGCGAGGCCGGTGCCTGGCCGGGCGCGGTGAAGGCCAACGCCGAGTGGTTCCCCGCCCGTGAGCGGGCGCTGGCGCAGGGCGTGTTCAATGCCGGCGCGTCGATCGGGGCGATCATCTCCGCGCCGCTGATCGCGGTGCTGTTCCTGTGGCTGGGCTGGCGCGGCACCTTCATCCTGATCGGTGCGATCGGCTTCATCTGGTTGCTGCCGTGGCTGATCATCTACCGCGCCGGGCCGGACAAGCACCCATGGGTGAGCGCGGCCGAGCGCGCGTTGATCCTGGATGCGCCGACCGAACAGCCAGCGGTGCCAGTGGCCGAGTACGTGCCCAACGTGCGCCAGCTGCTGGGCCATCGCCAGACCTGGGGCATCCTGATTTCGCGGTTCTTCCTGGACCCGATCTGGTGGCTGTTCGTGTCCTGGCTGCCGATCTACCTGGCCGACACCTTCGGCTTTGACATCAAGCAGATCGGCATCTTCGCCTGGGTGCCGTATGTCGGCGCGATGATCGGCAGCCTCGGTGGCGGCTGGTTGTCCGGGCGGCTGATCGGTGCCGG
The DNA here is from genome assembly GCF_054049855.1 of Stenotrophomonas sp. P5_B8. Lineage (NCBI taxonomy): Bacteria > Pseudomonadati > Pseudomonadota > Gammaproteobacteria > Lysobacterales > Lysobacteraceae > Stenotrophomonas > Stenotrophomonas sp. P5_B8. The sequence goes on from NZ_JBFULO010000103.1 coordinate 5,296, forward strand.
CTGGAGCGTGGACAAGGCGCGCAAGGTGGTGATCACCCTGGGCGGGGCGATCATGGCCCCGGCCCTGCTCGGCGCGGTGCTGGCCACCGACCCGGTATGGGCGGTGGTCACCATTGCCTTCGTGCTGTTCGGCTTCCAGATCGCCATCGGCAACATCCAGACCCTGCCCGGCGACATCTTCAGCGGCAAGTCCGTGGGTTCGGTGGCTGGCCTGGGTGGCATGGCCGCAGTGGCCGGCACGCTGATCACCACCTGGCTGGTGCCGGCGATGACCCACGAATCCTACGCACCGATTTTCATCCTGGTGGCCGCGCTGGTGCCGGCCTCCCTGCTGGCGCTGTGGCTGGTGACCGGCCGCGTGGAAAAGATCCACGGCCCGGTCGAACCGCGCTGATTCCCTTTCCGTTTTCCCCCCAACGCATCACAGGAGTTTTCCATGACCCAATTCAAGGACAAGGTGGCCATCGTCACCGGTGGCGGCCGTGACATCGGCCGCGAGATCTCGCTCAAGCTGGCCGCGGCCGGTGCCAAGGTCTGCATCAACTACGCCAACGACGAGGCCAGCGCGCAGGACACGTTGCAGCAGATCGAAGCGGCCGGTGGCACCGCCATCGTGCACCGCGCCGACGTCACCGATGCCAAGGCGGTGGCCGGCATGGTCGCGGCCACCCAGGCCGCGTTCGGCCCGCAGATCGACGTGCTGGTGAACGTGGCCGGCGGCATGGTGCAGCGCCGTCCGCTGGCCGAGATCGACGAGGCGTTCTTCCACAAGGTGATGGACCTCAACATGAGCTCGGTCTACCTGACCACCCATGCGGTGGTACCGCACATGCCCGAAGGCGGTGCGATCGTGAACTTCGCCTCGCAGGCCGGTCGCGATGGCGGTGGCCCGGGCGCGGCGATCTACGCCACCGCCAAGGCCGCGGTGATGACCTTCACCCGGGCCATGGCCAAGGAGCTGGGCCCGCGCGGCATCCGCGTCAATGCGCTGTGCTGCGGCATGATCGCCACCCGCTTCCATGATGAGTTCACCAAGCCGGAAGTGCGCACCGCCGTGGCCGGCAACACCCCGCTGCGCCGCCAGGGCCGTCCGCAGGAAGCCGCCGACACGGCCGTGTACCTGGCCTCGGACGCGGCCGGTTTCATCACCGGTGCCAACGTGGACGTCAACGGCGGCACTTACTTCTCTTGATGGATATGTTCTGCTGACCGCCTGGGAGGGCTGCCATGCTGCGCTGGACCACTGCACTTTCAATTGCACTTGCCACCAGCGCCGCTGCGCTGCCCGCCCATGCCCAGGTCTGGGTGCCGGCATGGACCGCCTCGCCGGCACCGGACCGCCTGGACGGCACGCCGGAGGCCCCGGTGCAGTTTGCCCGGCAGACCGTGCGCCAGGACATGCGCCTGGCCAGCTCGGCCACCGCGCTGCGCTTCCGCATCAGCAATGAACTGGGCGATGCGCCGCTGACCATTGGCGGCGCCTCGGCCCAACGCACCGGCACGGCCACCCCGGCCAAGCTGGTCACTTTCAATGGTCGCAGCGAAGTGGTGGTGCCCGTGGGCGCCGCCCTGCTCAGCGACCCGGTGGCGATGACGGTGCCGGCCTTGGCCGATGTATCGCTCACCGTGTATTTCCCCGAACCGACCAAGCCGGCCGTGCGGCGTACCGCACTTCGCATCGTCGACGGCCGCCAGGCCGAGGTGGGCGACAAGGTCAAACTCGCCTACCGGCAGAACGTGGTGTCGGCGGTGCTTGCCGAACGCGCCAGCAAGCCGGTGGTGGTGGTCGCCCTGGGCGATTCGATCACCGAAGGCGCCACGGCCACGCGCGGCAGCAATGGCGATTGGCCGGCGCTGCTGTCCGCGCGCCTGCAGCAGGCCTGCCCGGACCGGGTGGTGGTGGTCAACGCCGGCATCAGCGGCAACAAGGTAATGGACCACGGCCGCAGCCACAGCGCGCTGGCGCGGCTGGACCGCGACGTGATCGCGCTGCCCAACGTGAGCAAGGTGATCGTGTTCGAAGGCATCAACGACATCCGCCACGACGGCGGCACCCCGCCCAAGGCCGGCCGCAACGCCGAGGACATGGTGCTGGGCTACCGGCAGATCGCCGAGCGCCTGCACGGCAACGGCATCGGTGCGATCGCGGCGACCATCACCCCGTTCGGCGGCTCGGACCGCTACGAGCCCACCGCCGCCGCTACCCGCACCCAGCTCAACACCTGGATGCGCGGCGGCCGCAGCGGCTATGACGGCCTGATCGACTTCGACCAGATCCTGCGCGACCCGGCCAACCCGGAAAACCTGCCCGAGGACATTACCCGCGACCACCTGCATCCCAACGATGAAGGTTACCGGCGCATGGCCGAGGGCATCGACCTGGGCCTGCTGGGGTGCAAGGCACGATGAGCACGCAGCAGTTCGCGCTGGCCGCAGCGCACGGCCAGCGCTGGGATGCACTGGCGCTGGGCGAGGTGATGCTGCGCTTCGATCCCGGCGAAGGCCGGATCCGCAACGCACGCCAGTTCAACGTGTGGGAAGGCGGTGGCGAGTACAACGTGGCGCGGGGCCTGTGCAGCACCTTCGGGCACCGCAGCGGGGTGTTGACCGCGTTGCCGCGCAACGAACTGGGTGCGCTGGCCCAACAGCTGATCCAGGCCGCTGGCGTGGATACCGGCCAGATCCTGTGGCGCGACTACGATGGCATCGGCCGCAACACCCGCATGGGCCTGAACTTCACCGAGCGCGGCTTTGGGGTGCGTGCACCGCTGGGCATCTCCGATCGCGTTACCTCGGCCGCCTCGCAGCTGCAGGCGCACGAGTACGACTGGGACGTGCTGTTCGGCCGCGACGGCGCGCGCTGGCTGCATACCGGCGGCATCTTCGCTGCGCTGTCCGAGCACAGCGCGCAGACCGCCATCGCCGCGGTGCGGGCCGCGCGCCGGCACGGCGTGGCGGTGTCCTACGACCTCAACTACCGCGCCAGCCTCTGGGACAGCCATCCCGACCCGGATGCCGCCCGGCATGCCAACTGCGCCATCGCCGCCGAGTGCGATCTGCTGGTGGGCGATGAGTACTCGTTTGCGGCGTGCCTGGGCATGGACCTGGCCGACCTGGGTCGACGCACTACGCCGATGGATGTGGGCCCGGCCGACGCCGCCGCGCAGCGCGCGCTGCAGCGCTTCCCGAACCTGCAGGCGGTGGCCTTCACCCTGCGCGACGCCAGCAACGCCGCACGCAATGGCTGGGGCGGTGCATTGCGTACGCGCGAGACATTGTTCGTCTCGCGCACGCGTGAGGTCGACCTGCTCGATCGCGTGGGCGGCGGCGATGCCTTCGTGGCCGGCGTGGTACACGCCCTGCTCAGCGGCAAGGGCGAACAGGCCGCGGTGGAACTGGGTGCGGCGCATGGCGCGCTGGCAATGTCCACGCCGGGCGACAACGCCTGCGCCAGTCTGGAAGAAGTGGAAGCGGTGGCACGCGGCGACAGCGCCGCCGCCAAGCGCTGAGCCGGCCCCGCCCGCAGCGCGACCGTTCAGTGCGCCATTGAAAGATGCGCCAGCGCGCGCAACGTGGACACGGTCAGCGGCGTGGGCAACGCATCGGGGGTAAACCAACCCAGGGCGAGCAACGCCTCTGGTTCCTTCACTGCCGCTACCTGCGTTTTATCCTGCGCACGCACCAGATACACCGGCGCCACCCAGTGCTGGCCCAGCGCCGGTTCGAAATGGTCCACCACGCACAACAACCGCTCCACCGCCACGCGCAGCCCGGTTTCTTCCTCGACCTCGCGGATCACCGCGTGTTCGACGGTTTCCATCCAGTCCACCTTGCCGCCGGGCAGGCCCCAGTGGCCTTTCTCCGGCTCGCGCCCGCGCTGCACCAGCAGGAGTGCGCCATCGGCACGCTGCACGACGGCACCACAGCCAAGCCGGGGGTGTTGAGGATCGGAGGGCGTGGTCATGCGGGAGCCTTGGGTGTGAGAACGCGCATTATCGACGGTGCCGCGCGAAGAACGAGAAAGGCCCGGCAATGCCGGGCCTTTCCTGCCACGCCGTTCAGGCACGTGGCGATGCGGTCACGCTGGAATTACCAGCTGAAGCGCGGGCCGACCGACCATTCCTTGTCACCATGGCGATCCATCTTGATGTCGCCGTTGATGCCCCAGTTCTGGTTCAACTTCACCTGGCCACCCAGGCGGCCGTAGAACTGGCCATCCGGATTGACGCCGTGCTTCTTGCTGTAATCCTCGTAGCCGGCCATCGCATAGACTTCGGCGTGCTGGCCGAACGCGGTACGGATACCGGCTTCAGCGCTGTAGCCGTTGAAGTCCAGGCCTTCCTTCGGGTCGAACTTGTTGTAGGCAACGCGGCCCACGAAGTCGGTGCTGTTGCCGATTTCCTGGTTGTAGCCAACGCCGACGCGCCACTGGTCAACCTTGAAGTTGCCGATGTCGGTCTTCTGCTGGTTGTACTCACCGAAGGCGTGGAAGTTCGGCAGGAACGCATAGGAACCCTTCACGCCCCAACCATCGGCCTTGCCGCCGTCTGCGTCGGTCTTGACGTAGTCGCCTTCGGCGTAGTTGTAGGACAGGCCTTCAGCAGCCGAAGCGGCGAACGGCAGGGCGGCGGCGAGGGCCAGGGCAATCAACGAAGTCTTCATGGGGGTACACCTTTTTGTCGTGAACTGCTTGCAGCCAGCGCGGACGCCGCTCTGCATCGGGAATGTAAATTCTCCGTTATTCGCCACAACCCGCCCTGAAGTCGATAGGTTTCATATCAGTGAATTTTTGGCGGCGGTTCAGTTGCGCTCTGGCATATACGCGCGCGCTGCGATTTCAGCGGGAAAACAGCGCTGAAGCGTGCATGCGGCGTGATCCTGGCGACGTTGATGCTGAACGACAAGGGAAGGCCACGGCGCCGTGCGGCGATACGCCAGCATCGGCAAACAGCAAATTGGAATCTGGTCACGACGATGCCCTTTCGGGGCGTCACGCGTTGGGGAAGCCGCTCTTGGGGAGTAGTCGGCTAACGCGTCCATCCTCCGTGATACACCGGCAACGCAACGGAGGCGTTGCTCAGGTCGCTCGTGTGGGCGTCCTTTCCGGCTCCCCATCTTCGATGGAATGCGTCAGCCCCGATATCAGGATCTTCCTCGTCGGCGTTCGGATTTTTCTGACCCCATACGTGCATGGATGCTTGCGTACTGTACAACCCGTTGAATTTGCTGGAATTTATCGGCTCAGGGCGATCCTCATCACATCGACAAAGTGCACTGCGGCGCACTGTCGATCGTTCTCCCCCTGATTCGTCGTATGCAGTGAAGGCGCCCATTCCGGTGCGCCATCCGGAGCTTGGCATGGCTTATATCGATGGATTCGTAATCGCCGTCCCCACCGCGAACAAGGACGCATTCCTCAAGCACGCACAGATGTGTGATGCGATCTGCATCGAGCACGGCGCCACCMGCGTGGTGGAGTGCTGGGGCGATGATGTGCCGCACGGCAAACAGACCGACTTCCATCGTGCGGTGGAGGCCAAGGCGGATGAAACGGTGCTTTTTTCGTGGATCGAATGGCCGGACAAGGCCACCCGCGATGCCGGCATGCAGAAGATGATGGATGACCCGCGCATGGATCCGGAAACCAATCTGATGCCGTTCGATGGCAAGCGGATGATCTACGGCGGCTTTGTGCCGGTGGTGGAGCTGAGCGGGACGTAAGGACTTCATCCGGGCCACACAGTGGCCCCATCGTCCGCCCACGCAGAGGCAGGATCCTGACC
>NZ_JBFULO010000104.1:0-11065 GCF_054049855.1 Stenotrophomonas sp. P5_B8
GCCTTCAATCGCGCGCGGCTGCTTTGCACGTCCAGCTCGCTGCCTGCACCGAGTTCCCAGCGCGCTTCGGTCAGCCGCTGGGTATCACGGAGGTTGACCAGGGTGCGCTTGGCGACCGCGATGCGCTTCTGGGTACCCCGCAGTTCGAAGTAGTTGCGTGCCACTTCGGCGGCCACGGTGACCTGGGCATCGGCAAGGTTGTCCTGCTCGGCACCCAGGTCGGCGCGCGCCGCTTCGGACGCGCGGCGCTGGCGACCGAACAGGTCCAGTTCCCAGCCGGCGTCGAAGCCAAGCTGGTAGGTTTCGCTGAATACCCGCTCGCCGCCGACGGTGGCGTCGGGCTGCTTGCGGCGGTCGTAGCTACCGTCGGCGGTGACGTGCGGCAGCTGGTCCAGACGCTGCTCGACGAACACCGCGCGCGCTTCACGCACGCGGGCCATCGAAATGCGCAGGTCCAGGTTGTCGCCGAGTGCGTCATGCACCAGCTGTTCCAGTACCGGGTCGTCGAACTGCGCCCACCMGCTGGCGACCGGCGAGGCGTTGGTGAACACCGGCGCGGCGGCGCCCTGCAGGGTCACCGGCTGTGCCGGTGGCGCCTGGTAGTTGGGGCCGACGCTGACGCAGCCGGCCAGCAGCGCGCTGGTCACGGCCACGGTCAACAGGCGGATCACCATGGCAGCACCTCGCCGAGGTAGGTGAAGCTGCCGTTCGGGCCGTCGGCGCCGATCAGCGCCATGCCCACGCTCGAGCGTGCGCCTTCGCTGACGTCGATCTCGCCCTCGCCACCGTTCATGTCGGTTTTGACGTAGCCCGGATGCACGGTGTTGACCTTGGTGGTGCTCTCGCGCAGCTCATAGGCCAGCTGCACCGTCCAGGCATTCACCGCGCTCTTGGAGGCGTTGTAGGCCGGCACGGCGAAGCCGTAGATCGACGAGCCCGGCTGGCTGTGCAGGGTCAGCGAGCCGAGGATGCTGGACACGTTGACGATGCGGCCGGCCGGCGAGGCGTTGAGCAGCGGCAGCAACGCCTGGGTGACGGCAATCACCGCGAACACGTTGGTGTCGAAGGTGGCGCGCCAGGTATCCAGGGTCTGTGCCGACGGCGCCAGCTTGGGGTCGTCGAGCAGGACGCCGGCGTTGTTGACCAGGATGTCCAGGCGCCCGTGGCGTTCGGTGACGGTCTGCACGGCGGCGGCAATGCTGGCGGCATCGCCGACGTCGAGCTGGATCGCTTCCACCGGCAGGCCTTCGGCCTGCAGCTTCAGCGCCTCGGCCACGGCGACGTCGCGCTTGCGCCCGGCCAGCAGCGTATGCACGCCGGCCTGGGCCAGCTGGCGGACGGTTTCCAGGCCGATGCCGCGGGTGGCACCGGTGACCAGGGCGATCTTTTGGGTAGCGGTATTCATGTGAAAAACCTCGCGGGGGACGGAATCAATGGTGGATGGTCGGTTCGCCGTGGGTGACCAGCTGCCCGCCGCCATTACGGCTGACGAACTTGCGCAGGGCCACGTAGAACACAGGGGTCAGGAACAGGCCGAACAGGGTCACGCCCAGCATGCCGGCGAACACGGTGATGCCGGTCACCGAGCGGACTTCCGCACCGGCGCCATGGGACAGCACCAGCGGCACGGTGCCGGCGATGAAGGCGATGGAGGTCATCACGATCGGACGCAGACGCAGGCGGCAGGCTTCCAGCGCGGCTTCCACGATCCCCTTGCCACCCATTTCCAGCTCGCGGGCGAACTCGACGATCAGGATCGCGTTCTTGCACGCCAGGCCCATCAGCACCACCAGGCCGACCTGCACGAACACGTTGTTGTCGCCACCGGTCAACCACACGCCGAACAACGCCGACAGCAGGGTCATCGGTACGATCAGGATCACCGCCAGCGGCAGGGACCAGCTTTCATACAGCGCGGCCAGCACCAGGAACGCCAGCAGGATCGCCACCGGGAACACGATGAAGGCAGCCTTGCCCTGGGTGGCCTGCTGGTAGCTCAGGTCGGTCCATTCGGTGGTCATGCCCACCGGCAGCACCTTGGCGGCAATGGCGGTCAGGTTGTTCATCGCTTCGGCCGAGGAGAGCATGCGCGGGTCGGCTTCGCCGGCCAGATCGGCCGCCGGGTAACCGTTGAAGCGCAGCACCGGGTCCGGGCCGAAGGTCTCCTTGACGGTCACCATCGAGCCGATCGGCACCATCTCGCCGCGATCATTGCGGGTACGCAGCTTGCCGATGTCCTCCACGTTGTTGCGGAACTGGCCGTCGGCCTGGGCGATCACCTGCCAGGTACGTCCGAACTGGTTGAAGTCGTTGACGTAGGACGAGCCGAGGTAGGTCTGCAGGGTGTCGAACAGCTCGGTCAGCTGCACGCCCTGGGCCTTGGCCTTGACCCGGTCCACTTCCGCATCCAGCTGCGGCACGTTGGCCTGGTAGCTGGTGATCGGGAAGGCCATGCCCGGGGTCTGCGCCACCGCACCCTGCATCGCCTGGACGGCATTCTGCAGCGCGCCGTACCCCAGGTTGCCACGGTCTTCGATGAACATCTGGTAGCCGTTGCCGTTGCCCAACCCGAGGATCGGCGGCGGCATCATCGCAAACGCGAAGCCTTCCTGCAGGCCGGCGATCTTCTGGTTGATCTCGGCGTTGATCTGCGCAGCAGTGCGGCCATGGCGCTCGTTGAACGGCTTGAGCGGAATGAATGCCACACCGGTGTTGGGCGTGTTGGTGAACTGCAGCGCGTTCAACCCCGGGAACGAGATCGTGTGGGCCACGCCCTCGGTTTCCTGGGCGATCTTGGCGACCTTGCGCAGCATTTCATCGGTACGCGCGATCGACGAGCCTTCCGGCAGCTTCACGCCGGCGATCAGGTACAGCTTGTCCTGGGTCGGGATGAAGCCCGGCGGCACCACCTTGAAGATGAAACCGGTGGCCACCAGCAGCACCGCATAGACCAGGAACACCGCACCACGACGGCCGAGGATCTTCGACACGCCGCGCTCGTACTTCTCCGAGCTGGACTTGAAGAAGCGGTTGAACGGACGGAACACCCAGCCGAACAGACGGTCGATCAGGCGGCTCGGGCCATCCTTCGGCGCGCCATGCGGCTTGAGCAGGCGCGCGGCCAGGGCCGGCGACAGGGTCAGCGAGTTGATCGCCGAGATCACCGTGGAGATGGCGATGGTGACGGCGAACTGCTTGTAGAACTGACCGGTGACGCCGGACAGGAATGCCATCGGCACGAATACCGCACACAGCACCAGCGCGATGGCGACGATCGGGCCGGACACTTCGCGCATCGCCTGGTGGGCGGCGGCCAACGGAGTGAGACCTTCCTCGATGTTGCGCTCGACGTTTTCCACCACCACGATCGCGTCATCGACCACGATGCCGATCGCCAGCACCAGGCCGAACAGGCTCAGCGTGTTGATCGAGAAGCCCAGCAGGTACAGCGCGGCGAACGTACCCACGATGGACACCGGCACGGCGATCAACGGAATGATCGAGGCGCGCCAGGTCTGCAGGAACAGGATCACCACCAGCACGACCAGCGCGATGGCTTCAAGCAGGGTGGAGACCACGGCCTTGATCGAGTCGCGCACGAAGATGGTGGTGTCATACACCGCCTCGTACTTGACGTCGTCCGGCATGGTCTTCTGCATTTCGTCCATGCTGGCCATCACCGCATCACGGATATCCAGCGCATTGGCGCCGGGGGCCTGGAAGATGCCGATGCCGACCGCGTTCTTGCCGTCCAGCTGCGAGCGCAGGGTGTAGTCGCCGGCACCCAGTTCCACGCGTGCCACATCGGACAGGCGCACCACTTCACCGTCGGTACCGCTCTTGAGCACGATGTCGCCGAACTCTTTTTCGCTGCGCAGGCGGCCCTGGGCGTTGATCAGGGTCAGGAACTGGCTGTTGGGCATCGGCTCGGCACCGAGCTGGCCGGCGGAGACCTGCACGTTCTGCTCGCGCATGGCGCCAACCACATCGCTGGCGGTCAGGCCGCGCGCGGCAACCTTGTCCGGGTCCAGCCAGGCGCGCATGGCGTAGTCGCCACCACCGAAGATCTGCGCATCGCCCACGCCCTGGATGCGCGCGAGCGCGTCCTTGACGTGCAGGCGTGCGTAGTTGCGCAGGTACAGGGTGTCGTACTTGCCCTTGGGCGAGGTCAGGTGCACCACCATCAGGAAGGTCGGCGACTGCTTCTGGGTGGTGACACCCTGTCGACGCACGTCCTCGGGCAGGCGGGCCTGCGCCTGGGCGACGCGGTTCTGCACCTTCACCGCCGCATCGTCCGGGTCGGTGCCCGGGCGGAAGGTGATGGTCATCTGCAGCACGCCATCGGAGCCGGCCACCGACTTGAGGTACATCATGCCCTCGACGCCGTTGATGGCCTCCTCCAGCGGGGTGGCCACGGTTTCGGCGATYACCTTGGGGTTGGCGCCAGGATACACGGTGCGCACCACCACCGACGGCGGCACCACGTCCGGGTACTCACCGATGGGCAGCATCGGAATGGAGATCAGGCCGGCGGCGAAGATCACGATCGACAACACCGCCGCGAAAATCGGCCTGTCGATGAAGAAACGGGAAAAGTCCATGGGTGGATTCCTGGGGTTTCACCAGCGCCGGCGTGCACGACTCCGGCCGCTGTCGCGGGCGACAGCGGTGGCGGGCTCCCCTGCACGGGGCGATGGCAGACACGGTAGAGCCGACGGTGGGGTCGGCTGCTACATGACGGTAGAGCCGACTGTCAGTCGGCTGCCTTTAATTCAATGCAACGGGTGCCGTCGCAGGCGCAGCCGGCGCGGCAACCGGCTGCATGGCAACGACCTTGGCCTGCACCGGCATGCCGGGCATGAAGACCTTCTGCACGCCGTCGATGATCACCCGGTCGCCGGCCTTCAGGCCCTGCTGCACGATGCGCAGCCCGTCGGCGTTGCGGCCCAGGGTGATGTCCTGGCGCTGCGCCTTGCCTTCCTTGTCGACCACGTACACGTACTTGCGGTCCTGGTCGGTGAGCACGGCCTTCTCGTCGATCAGCATGGCCTGGAACTGGCCGCTGCCGAGCAGCTGTACGCGGGCGAACAGGCCCGGGGTGAAGGTGCGGTCGGCGTTGTCCAGCAGCGCGCGGACACGGATGGTGCCGGTGCTGCGGGTGACCTGGTTGTCCAGGAAGTCGACCTTGCCTTCGTGCGGGTAGCCCTCTTCGCCGGACAGGCCGACCTTGACCGGCAGGTCGCTGTCGCGCTCGCTCGGGCGCTCGCCCTTGCGGGCCATCTGCGCGTAGCGCAGGAAGGTGCCTTCGTCGGCATCGAAGTACACGAACACCTTGTCCAGCGAGACCAGCGTGGTCAGCACGCTGGCGCTGTCGCCGGCGGTGACCAGGTTGCCGGCGGTGACCATCGCGCGACCGGCGCGGCCGTTGATCGGGGCACGCACCCTGGTGAATTCCAGGTTCAGGGCCGCCGCATCCAGCGCGGCCTGCGCGGCCTGCACGCTGGCCCCGGCCTGGTCGGCCGCGGCGCGGCGCTGTTCCCAGGTTTCGGTGGAGATGGCCTGCTGGTCGGACAGCTTCTTGGCGCGCTCGGACTCGCTGCGGGCCAGCGTGGACTGGGTGCGGGCGCGGGCAAGTTCGGCGCGGGCGCGGTCGTACTCGGCCTGGTAGCTGCGGGCGTCGATGGTGAACAGCACATCGCCCTTCTTCACTTCCTCGCCCTCGACGTAATTGACCTTGTCGATATAGCCGGACACGCGCGGACGCAGCTCCACGCTCTGCACCGCTTCGACGCGGCCGCTGAAGTCATCCCACTGACTGACCGGCTTGATCAGCACCGGCGCGGCACTGACCGAGGGCGGCGGCGGCATGCCCGCTTCTTCGGCGTGGCCGCCACTGCAGGCGGCCAGCACGGCCGCGGCGAGGATCGACACGCCGGCCATGGCCAGCCGTCGGGTGATACGGGAGGGGGTGGAAATCTGGGAGGTCATGACATGCATCCGTACGGAGGGGGGTGGTGATAGGAAATCTGAGCGCGGGGCGACGTGGGTGGCGTAGCCTGGGACCTGAACCTTGGTAGAGGTCAAGCGGTACCGGCGACGTTGCGCAGCGGTGGGGGAGGCCAATCCAGGTGCAGCAGGCCCCGCGGCAGTTCGGCATCGCGGGCGTCGCAGCGGACGATGGCGCGGTTATCCGTACAGTTGTCCAGCAACGACACCAGCCGGCGCCCGACCAGCAGGGCGCTGGGCCATTCGATGCAGGCGTTGGCCGCGTTGGTGGGCGTGCACACCGGGCTGCACACTTCCAGCATCTGCGCGCGTACGCCCAGCGCCTGCGCTTCCTGGTGCAGCACCTGCGCGTACATGCGCGTGGTGGACATGGTGATGGACGACTCGCCATGCCCGGCCCACGGCTTGAAGCCGGCCGGGCCGCCGACCAGCACGTAACGCAGGGTGTGTGCGCCACCGCGCAGCAGCGGCAGCAGGTGGCGGCCAGCGTGGACGTGCGGCATCACGTCGGCCTGCAACGCCTGCAACAGGGCATCGCCGCTGCGGTCGGTCACCCGGCCGCGGTTGTACGGGCCGCCCATCGCATCGACCACGGCCGCCAGCCTGCGGCGCCGCGTGCCGATGCGCTCGGCCACGGTGCGGGCCGAGCCGTCGTCGCCGAGGGAGCCGAGCAGGGTTTCCAGCCCGGGCTCGTCGGCGAACTGTTCCTGCAGGGCGGCCAGCCGAGCGGGGTCGCGGCTGACTACCAGAACCGGGCTGCCGGCCTCCAGCAGCGCAGCCACGATGCCCTGGCCGACACTCCCGGTGCCGCCCAAGACCAGGACCTCGGGGGCCAGCGTCCCACTCATGGGACTTTCACTCCCGCCGCCGGGATAATCCCAATCCGGCCCAGTCGGTCGCCATGGCGGGCGCCGAGCTGCAGACTGCCGCCGCGCTGCAGGTTGGCCGGTGGGGTGAACTCACGGAAAGCCTTGTGGGAGAAGCCGGAGGGGCGCCTCTCTACGGTCATCGCCAGTTCCAGCGGGGCCTTGCGGCCGCTGAGCACGCGGCCAAGAATGTTCCGCAACCACATGGTTGACGTCCTTCGTTTCGGGAATGGCGCCAGATTAGTCCTCAAATTGCTACTTGATTAGTCCGGATTAAGGGGAATAATCATCCCGTTCCCGGCACAATCTATCGGGCAACCTACCCCTCCCCGACTTCGGACCCCGTCATGGCACACGATCTCAACGACACGCTGATCTTCGTCAAAGTGGTCGAGCAAGGCAGTTTCATCGCCGCGGCCACTGCACTTGGCCTGCCCAAGACCACCGTCAGCCGCAAGGTGCAGGAACTGGAAACGCGGCTTGGCGCGCGCCTGCTGCACCGGACCACCCGCCGGCTGGGCCTGACCGAGGCCGGGTCGGTCTACCACGAGCATTGCCAGCGCATCGCACGCGAGCTGGAAGAAGCCGAAGGCGCGGTCAACCAGCTGCAGTCCGGCCCACGTGGCTGGCTGCGTTTCACCGTGCCCTACTCGATCGGCATCACCTGGATCGCACCGCTGCTGGGCGAATTCCATGCGCAATATCCGGAAATCCAGCTGGACATGCACCTGGGCAACGAGAAGCTGGACCTGATCGCCGGCGAAGCCGACCTTGCCTTGCGCGTGGGCACCCTGCCCGACTCCAACCTGGTGGCGCGCAAGCTTGGCAGCCTGCGCACGCAGGTGTTCGCCAGCCCGGCCTACATCGAACGCTATGGCGAGCCGCTGCATCCGGACGAGCTGCAGTTCCATCGCATCCTGGCGATGCGCAAGGCACGCAACCTCAACAACAACCGGTTCTTCTGGCAGCTGGGCGAAAACGGTGGTGACCTGCGCGATTTCCCGGTCAATCCGCTGCTGGTCGCCAATGACCCCTCGGCGTTGAACGGCGCGCTGGTGTGCGGCGAAGGCCTGCTGCTGACCGGTGATGTGATGGCAAAACCCTTCGTCGAATCGGGCATGGTGCGGCGCGTGCTGGCCGGCTGGACCGGACCGGAGGTGGACTTCAACGCGGTGTTCGCCGGCGGCCGGCTGGTCTCGCCGAAGGTGCGCGCCTTCGTCGATTTCCTGGTCGCCAAGCTCGACTTCGACGCCAACTACATGCTGGCGCAGTGTCCCAACGCCAAGTACGCCAAACAGCACAACGCGCAGGCCGAAGACGAACTGCAGGCCACCGGCAAGCGGATCCTGGAGACGGTCACCGCAGGCTGACCGACGGCGTAGCCGAACACGGCCTCCCTACCTGACAACGCCGCCTCCGGGCGGCGTTTTTTCGTCCGCGACGACGCGCGGATTGTCGCTAACGGCACGATCCTGTTTTTCACCCTTCGCAATGATGCAGAAGGTTTATGAGCGAACCCGGTCACGTCTCGATGCGTGGGACGGCGTTATTTCTGCGCCGCGTCACGTTAAGCAACGTCCTGGCGACGCCACGCGTTTTTTCGTCCGCGCCCGAGGACTAGCGTCCGCCCCACTCGACCCGGCCACCCCGGCCGGACGCACTGGAGGGGAAGACATGCATCACCCGTTCCGTACGTGCAGGATCCAACCGCGCAAGACCACCCTGTCCCTCCTGCTGATGGCGATGTTGACGCCGCTGCCCGCGTTGGCCCAGAGCACGGTCGGGGACATCCTCGGGCATGTCCCCGATGCCGCCGGCGGCAGCGTCCAGATCCGCAGCCTGGAGGCCGGCACCTCCCGTGACGCCCGCATCAGCGCCGACGGCAGGTTCCGCCTGCCGGCCTTGCCGACCGGACAGTATGACGTCCGCATCACCCGCACCGACGGCACCACCGATCAACGCCAGGTAACCGTGGTCGCCGGGCAGACCACCCAGGCCGATTTCGCCAAGGCCGCCACGCTGGAAGCGGTGAACGTGCGTGCCAGCAGCGTGGCACCGATCGACCTCGGCAGTGTGGAGACCCGCACCACCTTTACCGCCGAACAGCTCAACACGCTGCCGGTTGCGCGCGATGTCACCAGCATCTCGCTGCTCACCCCGGGTACGGTAGCCAGCAGCAGCTTCTTCGGGCCGGCCTCGTTCGGCGGTGCATCGGCGGCCGAGAACAGTTACTACATCAACGGCTTCAACGTCACCAACCTGTTCGACAGCCTGTCCTTCGCCGAAGTGCCCTTCCAGGCCATCGACCAACTGGATGTGCAGACCGGCGGCTATGGCGCGCGTTACGGGTTTTCCACTGGCGGGGTCACCAGCGTCAACGTCAAGCGCGGCACCAACACCTGGAAAGGCGGGGTCAGCTGGACCACGGCACCGGACGCCCTGCGCGAAAATGCGCCCGATACGCTTCGCACCGATGGCAGCATCCTGCGTTCGTACGACAACAACCGCCAGTCCAGCGATGTGTTCAGCGCCTGGGCCGGCGGCCCGTTGATCGAGGACAAGCTGTTCGTGTTCGCGCTGGGCAGCCTGACCCGATCGGACAAAACCGCCTTCGGCGGACGTTCGTCGAGCAACCCGCGCAGCGCGCGCGATCCGGACACCCCCGTGCCGCCCACGTCGCTGGCGGCGTCTGCACAGGACTACCGCGCGCGCGATCCCTACTGGCTGCTGAAACTCGACTGGTACCTCAACGACCGCAACCACCTGGAATACACCGGTTTCGACAATCGCCGCCGCTACCGTTACGACTATTACGACACCGAGTACGCCAGCGACCAGCCTGGTGCGGCAGTAGACAAGGGCGACTACCGAGGGCGCCTGGAAGGCCGCTCCGGCGGCACCACCAACGTGTTCAAGTGGACCAGCCAGCTCGGCGATGATGTTACCGCCAGCCTGCAGCACGGGCGCATGCGCAATACCAACGGCGAGTACACGATCAGCCCGGACGGACAGCGTGGCGACTACGATGGCGACATCAACGCCGCCGACGGCGACTGCCCTTACGTGGTCGACCGCGTACTGGGCAAGCAGGTGGGCTGCGCGGTCAACAGCCAGCTCGGCCTGCGTGCGGGCAGCAACGAGCGCAGCAACACCCAGGCCGACCTGGTCTGGCAGCTGGGCAACCATCAGCTCGGCGGCGGCTACAGCAAGGAGGACTGGACCTCGGTGCAGGGCACCGCCTATTCCAGCGGCGCCTACTGGAACCTCTACGCCAACTACGCACAGCGCATCGATTTCCGCACCGGTGGCCGCATCGGCGTCAAGCAGGCGTCGTGGTACCTGGAAGACCATTGGCAGGTCACCGACCGGCTGATGCTGTACGCCGGGCTGCGCAATGATTCGTTCGACAACCGCAACGGCAGCGGCGCGACGTTCGTCAAGCAGTCCAATATCTGGCAGCCGCGGCTGGGCCTTTCGTGGGATCCCACCGGCGACGGCGACAGTAAGCTGTACGCATCGCTTGGCCGCTACTCGCTGCCCATCGCCGCCAACGTGGCACTGCGCGCGGCTACCGCGTCGTACTACACGATGGATTACTACACMTACGACGGCTACGACCCGGTCACCGGCAAGCCCAACATCACCGGCTCGTATCGCAACGGCAGCGCCGACAGCGTAGTCAACGGCGCCGACGGCAGCACGCCCGATCCGCGCGCGGTCGCATCCCGCGGGTTGAAGCCTTACACGCAGGACGAGGCGATCCTCGGCTTTCAACGGCAACTGCGCTCCTCCAACGATTGGGTCGATGGCTGGACGCTGGGCGCCAAGATCACCCTGCGCCGGATCAATCAGGTGATCGATGACACCTGCGATTCGCGATCGTTGTACAACGCGGCCAAGGCGGCCGGCTACGACGTCTCGCATTGGGACAGCGAATGGGAGGTTCCGGGCGGCCTGCCCGKCTGCTGGATCTTCAATCCCGGCAGCGACCTGACCCTGGACATTGATGTCGATGGCGACGGCAAGCCGGACACCATCACTGTTCCTGGCAGCGAACTGGGCCCCAAGGCCAAGCGCAGCTACCGCTCGCTGAGCCTGTCGGCGGAGAAGCGGACCGAACGCTGGTATGCCAGCGTCAACTACACCTGGGCCAAGCTGTACGGCAACTACGAAGGCCTGGTGAAGAGCACCAA
>NZ_JBFULO010000105.1:0-11057 GCF_054049855.1 Stenotrophomonas sp. P5_B8
ACGATCACCTGCGCCGTATTGAGGAAGGCCGCCATCGACAACCAGCCGGCATGCAATGCCAGCGGATAGGCCGCCCACGCACGCTGCCCGGCGCTGGCCTCCGGCGGTGCCGCGCGGACCGCCGCGACAATCAGGCACACCAGGGCGGCCCAGATGATCGCCAGCGCCGACAGGAACCATTGGTTGGAAAACACCGGCATCCACACCGCGGTGAGCACGAAGCCGGTGGCCGCCCAGCCACGTACGCCGACCAGGTCCGGCTTGCGGCGGCGCAGCTGCCACAGCCCGAACGCCACGTCCCACAGGAAGATCAGGCCCCAGATCGCRAACGCATAGCCCGCTGCGACCAGCAGGGTCGGATAACGGTCGGAAATCGCACCGTTGGTCGGGCCGAACGCACCGGATTGCGAAAACCACGACACCACCGGCATGGCCAAGGCGGCCAACAACACGATCCAACGCATGCATCCACTCCAACTCAAAGAGCGGTGACGATACGCGGTTAACGGTTAAGGGGGTGGCATCGCCCTGGTCGCATGGCCGGATCGCACCATCAAACGGCCCGTCATTGCAATCACTTACTAAGATAGCCTTTGCTATATTGCGGTCCATGGACATCCAACGCCGCCCACCCACCGCGCCTGCCTGGCCCTCCTCCAGCGGGCACAGCCCGAGCCTGGGCGAGATGAACGCCAGCGTCGCGGTGCCGCAGGATGGGCACTGGTGGTTTCGGCTGCTGGCCTTCCTCGGGCCGGGTTACATGGTCTCGGTGGGCTACATGGACCCGGGCAACTGGGCCACCGACATCGCCGGCGGCGCGCAGTTCGGTTATCTCCTGCTGTCGGTGATCCTGCTCTCCAACCTGATGGCCATCGTGTTGCAGGGGCTGTCGGCGCGGCTGGGCATCGCCACCGGGCGCGACCTGGCCCAGGCCTGCCGCGACCACTATTCCAGACCGGTCAACCTGACCCTGTGGCTGCTGTGCGAGATCGCGATCATCGCCTGCGACCTGGCCGAGGTGATCGGCACCGCCATCGCGCTGAAGCTGCTGTTCGGCATCCCGCTCGTGGCCGGGGCGATCATCACCGCCATCGATGTGGTGCTGGTGCTGTGGCTGATGAACCGGGGATTCCGGGCATTGGAGGCGTTCGTGATCGCGCTGCTGCTGGTGATTTTCGCTTGCTTTGCGATCCAGATCGCACTGGCGGCGCCACCGCTGCAGGCCGTGCTTGCCGGCTTCATTCCGCGCGCGGAAGTGGTCACCCATCCGCATGCGCTGTACCTGGCCATCGGCATCATCGGGGCCACGGTGATGCCGCACAACCTGTACCTGCACTCGTCGATCGTGCAGACCCGCGCCTACCCGCGCACCGAGGAAGGCCGTCGCAGCGCGCTGCGCTGGGCGGTCACCGACAGCACCCTTGCCTTGATGCTGGCGTTGTTCATCAACGCATCGATCCTGATCCTCGCCGCTGCCGTATTCCATGCGCAGGGACGCACCGATGTGCAGGAGATCGAACAGGCCTACGAACTGCTGGCGCCAATGCTGGGCGTCGGGCTGGCGTCCACCCTGTTTGCGGCCGCCCTGCTCGCCTCGGGCATCAATTCCACGGTCACCGCCACGCTGGCCGGGCAGATCGTGATGGAAGGATTCCTGCGGCTGCRCATTCCGCCCTGGGCGCGGCGTCTGATCACCCGCGGCATCGCGATCGTGCCGGTGGTGATCGTTACCGCGATCTATGGCGAACAGGGCACCGCGCGCCTGTTGGTGCTGAGCCAGGTGCTGCTGTCGATGCAGTTGCCGTTCGCGGTGGTGCCGCTGGTGCGCCTGGTCTCGGACAAGGCCAAGATGGGGCCGCTGGTGGCGCCGCGCTGGCTGATCGCACTGGCGTGGCTGATCGGGGCGGTGATCATCGTGCTCAACGTGAAGTTGTTGGTGGATACGCTGGCCTGACCCCGCGCAGCAGCGCACGGAAACGCGGGCAGTCCAGGTGGCTGCTGGCCCGGCAAGCCGCCGCGTGGCGCAGGCCATCGCGCATGGCGGCCATGCGTACGATGGCCAGGTCCAGTTCGTCGGCCTTGGCCACCAGTCGCGCGCGGTCGATGCGCGTGCCGCCGTCCGCGGCCAACATCGTCGCGATCTCCTCCAGCGACAAGCCCGCAGCCCGGCCCAGCGCAATCAACGCCAGCCGCTCCAGCACCTCTTCGGCGTACACCCGGCGCAACCCGCGTCGGCCGATCGGCTGCACCAGCCCCTTTTCTTCGTAATAGCGCAGTGCCGACGCCGCCAGCCCCGCGCGGCGCGCCACCTCGGCGATATCCAGTTCGCGCATTGCTTGACCTCAAGCGCACTTGAAGTGGCAGAGTGCAGGCTCCCTTCCCTGCTGGCAAGCCCAGAACGAGCCCCTCATGTCCGACACCGCACAACACACCCTGTGGAACGGCCCCGCCGGTCACGCCTGGGTAAAGGCGGAACGGATCCTGGACCAGATGTTTGCCCCGTTCGCCACACAGCTGGCACAGGCCATACCGACCGATTCACCTGCAACGGTGCTGGACGTGGGCTGTGGCACCGGCGCGGCAAGTCTGGAGATTGCGACGCGACTGGGCAGCGGCGGCCACTGCACCGGCGTGGACATTTCCACCCCGCTGATCACGCGCGCCATCACGCGCGCTGCGTCCGCAGCACTGCCGGTGGATTTCAGGGTGGGCGATGCACAGCGGCTTGCGCTGCTGCCCGCCTCGTTCGACCGGATCGTGTCGCGCTTCGGGGTGATGTTCTTCGATGACCCGGTGATGGCCTTCTCCAACCTCCGCCAGGCGACCCGCGACGGTGGCGGCCTGCATGCGATCGCCTGGCGCAGCGCCGCGGAAAACCCGTTCATGACCGCCGCCGAGCGCGCCACTGCTCACCTGTTGACGTTCCCCGCACGCGTTGCCGATGCGCCGGGGCAGTTCGCGTTTGCGGACCGGGACCGGGTGGTCGGCATTGTCACCGACGCCGGATGGCAGAACATTGACGTTGTTGCGCAGGATGTTGCCTGCGAGATCGCCGCCGCGGACCTGCCTGCCTATGTGACGTTGTTGGGCCCGGTCGGGTCGGCGCTGCGCAGCGCGGACATCGAACCGGCGCTGCATGCACGGGTATTGCAGGCGATGGACGAGGCGTTTGCGCCGTTCGTGGTGGGGGACAGGGTGCGATTCGTTGCCGCGTGTTGGGAGGTGCGGGCGCTCGCGCATCCGTCGCGCCGTGGCCAGTAGCAGGATCGCATCCGTGCGCGGTGCGCGTGCCGACCCTGGCGCGCTCATCCGCGTCGCCTCACGTGCGGGTGGGCGTCAGCCGCGTGCGGACCTTGGCCGCCATCTCCGCCTCGGTCAGTGCGTACCCGAGCACCTCCTGCAGCTTGCCGTCGGCACCGAGCAGGAACCACGACGCGGTGTGCTCGAACGTGGCCGCCTCGCCCACGCCGACGCGCTGGTAGCTCACGCCCAGGCTTTCGGCGACGGCACGCGTGCCCGCCTCGTCCCCCGCCAGCCCGATGAACGCCGGGTCGAACGCGGCCAGATACTCGCGCAGGTGGGTCGGGGTGTCGCGCTGCGGATCGACGGTGATGAACACCACCTGCAGGTGCTCCGCCAGCGGCCCGAGCTGGCGCTTGACCTGCACCGCCTTGACCAGGCTGAGCGGGCACACTTCCGGGCAATGGGAGAAACCGAAGAACAGCAGCGTGGGCTTGCCGCGCAAGCTGCTGATCGACAGCGTGCGGCCATCGCTGCTGTGCAGCGCCACCGACTCCAACGCGGCCTGGCCCATGATCGGTGCCTGGCCCCCGCTGCAGCCGGCCAGAAGGGCCAGGCACAACGCGCCGCCGAGCCAACCGCGCCTCATCGCCCTGCCCCATGCCCGTGCAGCTGTGCACTGCTGCCGTCACGCACCACGAAATCCACCTGCTGCTCACCGTCCCGGGCGAACTGCAGGCGCACCCGTACCGGTTGACCCTCCTGCAGCGGGCGCGTGGGCATCATCAACATCAGGTGGTAGCCGCCGGGCTGCAGCGCGGTGACCTTGCCGGCCGGCAGCACCAGCCCCTCCGGCAGCGCCTGCATGCGCATCAGCTCACCGTCCATGCGCATCGCATGGATCTGCACCTGGCCAAAGCCGGTGGCCGTGGCTGCCAGCAATCGGTCTTTCCTGCCGTGGTTGTAGAGCTGCACGTAGCCCGCGGCCACGTTGGCAGCCGGCGGCGGCAGACGGATCCATGCGTGGCTGGCCACTACGGCGGTACGCGCGCGTGGCGCAGTCGTTGCATTGCCTGCGCGCGCCGCGCCAAGACTCAGCGCCATGACGATCCCCAGGCAGGACACCCATCGGTTCATGGCCCTGCTCACAGCTGCATCGGCATCATGTTCTGGGTGGCGTTGTGCATCACCCACAGCGAGCCGGCCACCACGATGGCGATCAGGAAGGCGGTGCACAGGAAGATGCCGGTGTTCTCGCGCTGGCTGCGGCCTGCGCCGATATGCAGGAACAGCACCAGCTGGGCGACCAGCTGCACCACGCACAGCACCACGATGGCGGTCAGGCGCAGTGGCTGCGGCACCAGATCGGTCATGACCACGCCGAACGAGGCGCCGGTGAGCACCACGCACAGCAGCAGGCCGAGGATAYAGCCCTTCAAGGTGGCATGGCCGCCGCCGTGATCGGCATCAGGCGCGTTCGCGCTCATACAAACTCCCTCAGGTAGACGAAGGTGAACACACAGATCCAGATCAGATCCAGGAAGTGCCAGAACAGGCTCAGGCAGGCCAGCCGGCGGCGGACCACGCCATCCAGGCCGAACTTCAGCACCTGGTGGATCATGATCGCCAGCCACAGCAGGCCGA
The DNA here is from genome assembly GCF_054049855.1 of Stenotrophomonas sp. P5_B8. Lineage (NCBI taxonomy): Bacteria > Pseudomonadati > Pseudomonadota > Gammaproteobacteria > Lysobacterales > Lysobacteraceae > Stenotrophomonas > Stenotrophomonas sp. P5_B8. The sequence continues at coordinate 4,885 of NZ_JBFULO010000105.1, forward strand.
AGCTGACGTGCAGGCCGTGGGTGGCCACCAGGGTGAAGTACGCCGACAGGTAGGCGCTCACATCCGGGGTGGCACCTTCATGGATCAGCTCGGCGAACTCATAGAGCTCCATGCCGATGAAGCCCGCGCCGAGCAGGCCGGTCATCGCCAGCCAGCCCACCACCTGGTTGCGCTTGCCCGCCTGCATGCCCAGCATCGCCACGCCGAAGGTGAAGCTGCTGAGCAGCAGCAGGACCGTCTCGGCCAGCACGAAGCCGAGCTTGAACAGTTCCTTGCCGCTGGGGCCATCGGCCGTTCCGTTGAGCAGGACACCAAAGGTGGCGAACAGCACCGCGAAGATCAGGCAGTCGCCCATCAGGTACATCCAGAAGCCCACGATGGTCTTGCTGCCGTCGTCGTGGTGCGCGTGGCCGTGGTCGTGATGACCGGCCGCAAGCGGGCCGTGCTGCGTGGCAGCGGTCAGGGTATCGCCGCTCATGCCTTGGCTCCTTCCATGCGCGCGAAGTGCGCGTCTTCAATGCGCTTCACCTCGGCGGCGGGCACGTAGTAGTCCACGTCACGGTCATAGGAGCGCAGCACGAAGGTGGCGATCACGCCGATCAGGCCGATCCCCGCCAGCACCCACATATGCCAGACCAGGGCGAAACACAGCACCAGGCTGAACACCGAGATCACCACGCCGGCGGCGGTATTGCGCGGCATATGGATGTCCTCGTACGTGGCCTGGCGCTGCCAGGCGCGCCCCTGCTGCTTGTCGTCCCAGTGCTGCTCCAGCGAGGTGATCGAGGGCAGCGTGGCGAAGTTGTAGAACGGCGGTGGCGAGGATGTGGCCCACTCCAGGCTGCGTGCATTCCACGGGTCGCCGGTGAGGTCCAGGTTGGCCTTGCGGTCGCGGACACTCACGTAGAACTGGATGAACATCGCCGCGATGCCGGCGGCGATCACCRGTGCGCCGATGGCCGCCACGATCAACCACGGCTGGTAACCCTCGACCGCGTAGTGGTTCATGCGCCGTGTCATCCCCTTGAAGCCCAGCACGTACAGCGGCATGAAGGCCAGGTAGAAACCAACCAGCCAGCACCAGAACGACACCTTGCCCAAGCGCTCATTGAGGGTGAAACCGAACGCCTTCGGGAACCAGAAGGTGATACCGGCCAGGCAGCCGAACACCACGCCGCCGATGATCACGTTATGGAAGTGCGCGATCAGGAACAGGCTGTTGTGCAACACGAAATCCGCACCCGGAATGGCCAGCATCACACCGGTCATGCYGCCCAGCGCGAAGGTGACCATGAAGCCGATCGTCCACATCGTCGAGGAGTGGTAACGGATGCGGCCGCGGTACATGGTGAACAGCCAGTTGAACAGTTTCACCCCGGTGGGGATGGAGATGATCGAGGTCATGATGCCGAAGAACGCGTTGACGTTCGCGCCCGAGCCCATGGTGAAGAAGTGGTGCAGCCAGACGAAGAACGACAGCACGCCGATCGAACAGGTGGCGTACACCATCGAGCGGTAGCCGAACAGCGGCTTGCCCGAGAAGGTGGCGATGATCTCGGAGAACGCACCGAAGCACGGCAGGATCAGCACGTAGACTTCCGGGTGGCCCCAGATCCAGATCAGGTTGACGTACATCATGGCGTTGCCGCCGGCATCGTTGGTGAAGAAGTGCATGCCGAAGTAACGGTCCATGCTCAGCAGCACCAGGGTGGCGGTCAGCACCGGGAAGATCGCCACGATCAGGATGTTGGTGATCAGTGCAGTCCAGGTGAACACCGGCATCTTCATCAGGTCCATGCCCGGCGCCCGCATCTTGAGGATGGTGACGATGAAGTTCAGGCCGGTCAGCGTGGTGCCGATGCCCGATACCTGCAGTGACCAGATGTAGTAGTCCACGCCCACCGTGGGGCTGTACTCGATGYCCGACAGCGGCGGATAGGCCACCCAGCCGGTGGCGGCGAAGTCGCCGACGAACATGGACAGCATCACCAGCACYGCGCCCACCGCCGACAGCCAGAAGCTGAGCGAGTTGACGAACGGGAAGGCCACGTCGCGCGCGCCGATCTGCAACGGCACCACGATGTTCATCAGGCCAACGATGAGCGGGGTCGCCACGAAGAAGATCATGATCACCCCGTGCGCGGTGAATATCTGGTCGTAGTGTTCCGGCGGCAGGTAGCCGGCGCTGTCATTGGCGGCGATGGCCTGCTGGGCGCGCATCATCAGCGCATCGGCGAAGCCGCGCACCAGCATGACCAGGGCCAGCAGGATGTACATCACGCCGATCTTCTTGTGGTCCACCGAGGTGATCCACTCGGTCCACAGGTAGCCCCACTTCTTGAAGTAGGTGATCGCCGCGATGATCGCCACGCCGAGCAGCAGCGACCCGGCCAGTGCCGACATGATGATCGGGTCGTGGTAGGGAATCGCTTCGAGGTTCAACTTTCCAAGCACAATCAGTTCTCCGCGGTACGGCTGGCGGCAGGCGCGGCCAGGCTCACCAGTTGGGTTTTCGCCCCGGGTGCTTCGCCCGGCAGGCAGATCTCGTCATCGGGCATGCCGCCGTGGCGACGCACGATGCTGTCGAACAACCCGGTATCCACCGCACCGAAGTGCAGCAGCGGCGAGCCGTGGGTAGGCGTTTCCAGTTCGGCCAGGCGGGTGGCGCCGAGGTGGTCGCCACTGCTGCGGGCCTGCGCCAGCCAGCGGGCGAAATCGGCTTCGGTGACCACCCGTGCCGGGAACTTCATGTCCGAGAAGCCGGCGCCGCTGTAAGCCGAGGACATTCCCGCGTAGGTGCCCGGGGTGTGCCCGATCAGGTGCAGGCGGGTCTGCATGYCGGCCATGGTGTAGACCATGCTGCCCAGCTGCGGCACGAAAAAGGCGTTCATCATCGACTCGGAGGTCAGCTTGAACGCAACCGGCGTATCGACCGGCATCACCAGCTCGTTGACCGTGGCCACGTTGTGGTCGGGGTAAATGAACAACCACTTCCAGTTCAACGCCACCACTTCCACACGCAGCGGCGCCTTGTCCGATTCAATCGGCCTGTACGGGTCCAGCGCGTGGGTGCTCTTCCAGATCAGCACCGCCAGCACCACGATGATCAGGCACGGGATGGTCCAGATGACGACCTCGATCGCGGTGGAATGCGACCAGTCGGGCGCGTAGGTGGCATTCGTGTTGGACGCACGGTAACGCCAGGCGAAGTACAGCGTGAGCAGGATCACCGGAATCACCACCAGCAGCATCAGGCCGGTGCAGACCAGGATCAGCTGCATCTCCTGTTCGGCGATGCTGCCCATGGGATTGAACAGCTCCAGGGAGGTGCACCCGGTGAGCAGGGGCAGCAGCGCTGCCAGGCCGGACCAGCGTCCGGCGCGGGCTCGACCGGCCAACGGGGCGCGGCGAGCAGGTTGAGTAACGGGGATCATGCGGGACGGCCCTTCCAACGCAGTGCCGGGCCGGGCGGCCCGGATCATGAAAAGTGGCGGACAACCCCCTGCATGACCGATATGCATGGGGGGTGCCCGCCGCAGCCGCGTACGTTAGGCAACGACATGATCCATACATGATGCGACACACTGTCGCAGGCGCCTGCGCGGCGCGGCGTAAGATGCGCCGATGCAAGCCGACAGCCCCGCGTGGAGCAGCCTCATCGCCGACGGGCACGGGCCGGTGTACCTGCGTATCGTGCAGGCGCTCGAACGCGCCGTGCGGTCCGGCGCGCTGCGTCCCGGCCAACGCCTGCCCGCGCAGCGCGCACTGGCCAACGACCTCGGCGTGGACCTCACCACGGTCACCCGCGCGTTCAACGAGGCGCGCAAGCGTGGCTTGATCGACGCACGCGGACCACTGGGCTCGTTCGTCGCCCCACCCCAGGTGGCGCTGGACCAACTTGTGGACCTGAGCATGAACCTGCCGCCGACCCCGCCCGGCGGCGAGGTGGCCGACATGCTGCGGCGTGGCCTGTCCACGGTGCTCACCCGCAGCGATGCCGGCAACCTGATGACCTACCACGTCGGCGGCGGCAGCCGCGCCGATCATCTGGCCGCGCAGCAGTGGCTCAAACCGATGTTGGGCAAGGTGGACAGCGATCGGCTGGTGGTGACCGAAGGCGCGCAGGCTGCATTGTCGGCGCTGCTGCTGGCACTCACCGAGGCCGGCGACACGATCCTGTGCGAACCGCGGGTCTATCCCGGCCTGCTGCATGCGGCGCGGGTACTGCAACGCAAGCTCCAGGTAGTGGCATGCGACGAACACGGCATGCGCCCGGATGCGCTGCGTCGGCAGGCGCGGGCCACCGGCGCGAAGGTGGTCTACCTCAACCCGACCGCGCAGAACCCCACCGCCCATACCGTGCCCGAAGCGCGCCGGAGAGCGCTGGCTGACGTGTTGCGCGCACAGGATCTGCGCCTCATCGAAGACGACCCGTACTGGCTGCTGGTCGACGATGCCCCTGCCCCGCTCGCCCTGCTGGCGCCGCGGCACACCTGCTACATCTCCACCTTGTCCAAGTGCCTGAGCCCGGGCCTGCACACCGGCTTCGTCCACCTGCCCGACGGCGTGTCACGCCAGGGCGTGCTGGACGCGCTGCGCGCAGTCAACCTGATGGCACCGCCACTGATGAATGCCCTGGTCACCCAGTTGATCCTGGATGGCTCGGCTACTGCCCTGCTCAGGCTGGTGCAGAACGAAGCCGCCGAGCGCCGCTACCTGGCGCGGTCGGCGCTGTCGCCTACGTTCCTGCAGCACTGCGCCGGCGTGCACGCATGGTGCCGCTTGCCGCCACAGTGGACCGCCGCCAGCCTCACCCATGCAGCGCGCCTGCAGGGGCTGGGCATCGCCCCGTCGTCGGCGTTCACGCCCGACGGCGTGGCCATCCACGATGCGGTGCGGATCTCGCTGGGGGCGGCTGCGAGCCGGCAGGAACTGCACCGGGCGTTGCGGCAGCTGGATCAGTTGATGCACGTGGCTGCAGGCCGGAGCGGCTGGACGGTATAAGCCGGTTGTGTCAGTCCGTACCGGGTGCAACGCGAGACCGTCGCGCTCGGCTGTAACGCCTGCCGGGGCTGCCCACGTACTGGTCCATGGAGCGGCGACCGTCTGCGGTTTCGACCGATACCTGGAAATGCCTTCCTGCGACCTTGTCCGTACCAAATCGCGCGGATAGAACGCGGATCTGGCCGATATCCAAACCGTGCTGCGAAGCCAACTCGGGCAGTCGCTGCGCGAATTGGCCAGTGGCATGCTTTATCCCTGCCGAGGCCGGGCTGCCCGCGGCTTCCCCTGTCAGGAAATTCACCACGATTTCGCCCTCTCGCGAGGCGGCGGCCTCCGCAAAGATATCCAGCGTGTATAAGCCGATCATGAAGCACATGCCACTGGCCAACGAGTCGGCCACGTTGTGGCCGAAGGCAGTGAGCTCACCCAGTTTCATCGGCCGGCCCCCGAAGCAGATCGTGCAGGTCGATGCCCTCCGGGTTCAGCAGCGCCCGTTCACGGCCCGTATAGAACAGCTCGAACCGTCCCTTTTCTTCGTCAACGATGCGTGCACCGTCCAACACCGTCAGCAGCCCGAACACCGTTGCTCCGGCGGCCTCACGCACCACGCTGCGCACGTGCGCCTGGTCCTGCGGTGACAACCCGCCATACCAGGCGGCGCGTTCGCGAACCGCCAGCGAAGGTCGCCTTCCGGGCGGCGATTCGAGCGTGCTCATCGTCGCCTCTGTCGCCGCGTCCCGCACGTGGGCTTCCATCGCTTCAACAAACTGCTGACTGTTCAAGGATCCGCCCATCCTGCGTCCGCACKCAGGCGTTGCTCGCGCAACCGGCGGACGCGCGCTTCGTTCGCCTTCTCGCCCCGGAATTTGAAAACGTAGTGCGCGGCCAGCACGCCAACCAGCAACGCGGGCCCGAGGTTGTACCCCAGCGCATAGCCGAATGCCCCGGGCTGCAGATCCGCGCGCACCGCCATCACGACGATGAAAACGGCGAAGACCAGCGTGAGCAGCAGATGGATCGCCGCACCGTTGACGGTCAGCCGCCCGCGGGTCGCATTGACGATCCTGGCCAGACCCATGCACACCAGGAACAGTACGAAAAACCCGAACAACGCCATTCGAAGCCCCCTTGGCGCAGTGCGCCTGCTTCTCCGGTCCACGCTGCCGCGC
>NZ_JBFULO010000106.1:0-11030 GCF_054049855.1 Stenotrophomonas sp. P5_B8
CGGGGTGTCCTGCAGCGGCACCCACGAACGGGCGTGGATGGCCTGGGACTGGCTGAACATGAAGGGCAGCTTCTTGCCCTCGGTCATGGACGGCTCCAGCCACTGCAGGCCCGACGCGGTCGGCGCGGTGTGATACGTGATCACGACCTTGGACGGCTGATCCGGGGCCTCGATGCTCAGCTTGCTGCCGAACACCTTGTCGGCCGGGGCCAGCACGAAGGGCAGCGGCGCGGCCTTGCCGTCGGCGGCGATCGCCTCGACCTTCTCCACGGTGAGTTCGCGGGTGTCCAGCACCAACTGCTTGGCCGCCTTGTCCTTCCACTCCAGGGTGTAGGTGGCGGTGCCGCCGATCTGCTTGCTGTCGAAATCCAGCTTCAGGTCCAGCGCCAGGTCCTTGACCACGACCTTGTCCGGCTCGGCGTAGGAACTTTCGTCATGACTGCGGCTGTCGGCTTTCATGGCAGTGCTCGCCGGGGCGGTGGCAGTGGGCGCGGCGGTAGGTGCCGCAGGTTCTTTGGAACAGCCGGCGGCCAACGCCACGGCCAAGGGAATGAACAGGAACGGAGATCGCATGGACATCGGGACCGATCAGGGTGAAACGACCAGTTTACCCCTGTAAGCGCCACCCGGCAGCGCAGCTGCGACGCGTTGCGTATTCAGTCGCCATCGCAGCACAGACGGGCACCGCCTGCGTACTTGGCCCGGTACATCGCCGCGTCGGCGCGCCGGTACAGTTCGCGCAGGTCTTCGCCGGCGCGGTAGCCGGCCCCACCCGCACTGGCCTTGAGCGGAATCTCCTCGCCGACGATGCCATCCATCGCCTGCAGCCAGCGTCGCAGGCGTTCGCAGGCCACCTCGTGGCTGGCGTGCACCGCCAGCACGAACTCATCGCCGCCCCAGCGCCCGATCCAGTCGCCGGGCTGCAGCCACTGCCGCGCCGATTCCACCAGCCGCACCAGCACCTGGTCGCCGACCAGATGGCCGTGGGCATCGTTGATCGGCTTGAGGTTGTCCAGGTCCACCACGAACAGGCTCAGTGGCTGCCGACGTGACTGCGCCTGCCGTGCCGACTCGGCCAGCGCCTGCTCACAGCCACGACGGTTGAGCGCCTGGGTCAGCGGATCCAGCAGCACGCTGCGGCGCAGGTCGCGCAGGCCGGCATCGACCCCATGCAGGTTGCGGTTGATGCTGCGCAGCAGCCGGCCGATCTCGTCGTGGCCCAGGTCGGGCAGATGCGGCAGGCGCTGTTCGTCGTAGTAGGCCTCCAACGCGTCGGCGGCCTGGCGCAGCGGCGCCATCAACCGGTACAGCGCCATCATCGCCATCCCCGTGCCGACCACGGTGGCGGCCAGCACCACCCCGACCACCGTCCACATCGTGTCGCGCTGGTAGTGGCCGGTAAAGGCGAGCCACAGCAGCAACACCAGCAGCGGCACATGCAGGCCGACAAACACCACGCTCATCAGCTTGGCGCTGAACGAGCGTGGGAAGACGCGGGCCAGGCCGCGGTACAGACGCATGGCAGGCCCTCTGTGACAGCCTGCCCGCAGTGTGACCTAGCGTACCCAGCCGGAACCGGAACTGGATCTCAAACCTTGTAGCCGGAGTGAATCGAAACGATGCCGCCGGTCAGGTTCTTGTAATGGCAGCGCGCGAAGCCCGCCTCACCCATCATGGTCTTGAGCTGCTCCTGCGGCGGGTGCTTGCGGATGCTCTCGGCCAGGTACTGGTAGCTGTCGCCGTCACGGGCGAACAGCTGGCCCAGCTTGGGCAGGATCTTGAACGAATGGAAATCGTAGATCGGCTTGAACCAGTCCGCAGTGACCTCGGAGAACTCCAGCACGCGTGCCTGGCCCCCCACCTTGAGCACGCGGTACATCTCGCGCAGGCCGGCGTCCTTGTCGGTGACGTTGCGCAGGCCGAAGGCGATGGTGACCAGGTCGAAGCTGGCGTCCGGGAACGGCAGCGCCTCGGCGTTGCACTGGACGTACTCCAGGCCCTTCACCAGGCCCCGGTTCATCAGCCGGTCGCGGCCGACAGAGAGCATGCCGGCGTTGATATCGCCCAGCACCACCTCGCCCTCGTCACCCACCCGCTCCTTGATCAGCGCGGCGATGTCGCCGGTGCCGCCAGCCAGGTCGAGCACGCGGTCGCCCGGCTTCACCTGCGCGGTGGCCACGTAGTAGCGCTTCCACGCCCGGTGGATACCCAGGCTCATCAGATCGTTCATCAGGTCGTAGCTGCGCGCGACCGAGGTGAACACTTCGCCCACCAGCTTCTGCTTGTCCTTTGCAGCGACGTCGCGGAAGCCGAAGTGGGTGGTGCCAGTCTTGTAGGGGGATTCGCTCATGGGTGGATTATCGCACCGCTGGCAGCGCTGCGGCACCCGGGGGCTGCGACCCGGTGCCGCAGCGGCGGCGGGCCACTATCATGGCGGTCCAGATACGTATGGAATGCCCATGATCACCACCCCCGACTACGCCGCCCTGCTTGAAACCGCCATCGCCGAAGCCCGCCAGGGCCTGGCCGAGGGCGGCATCCCGATCGGCGCGGCCCTGTACCACACCGATGGCCGCCTGCTCGGCTGCGGCCACAACCGCCGCGTACAGGAAGGCGACCCGTCGGTGCACGGGGAGACCGACGCGTTCCGCAAGGCCGGCCGCCAGCGCCGCTACCAGGACACCATCATGGTGACCACGCTGGCGCCCTGCTGGTACTGCAGCGGGCTGGTGCGCCAGTTCAACATCGGCACGGTGGTGGTGGGCGAATCGGTCACCTTCCAGGGCGGCATCGAGTGGCTGCGCGAGAACGGGGTCAAGGTGATCGACATGCAGAGCCAGGCCTGCATCGACCTGCTGGGCGGCTTCATCTCGGCACACCCCGAGGTCTGGAACGAAGACATCGGCGAGTGAGCGAAATGCGCTGCGACGTCGGGTCGCAGCGCGCCCACTCTGAACGCTTCAGTTGCCGACAGGTACGTGAACACGCTGTGCCAGCAGCGTCTTGCGCGCAGGAACGCCCGCAGCAGGCACACCTGCAGCACCCCGTGCTTACGCGGTGCTAACAAACCGGCCGCCGCGACGGCCTATGGTGGGGACACAGGGGCAACAACGTCGAGGAGACGTCATGAACGCCCGAATACGCCCCGCCGCTGCCCTTGATCCCGCGTTGTCCGCGGCCTGGGAGCAGCTGCAACGACACTACGCGGCGCATCAGAATTCCGCGCCCTTCTGGAGCGCCTACCAGGCCATCCAGGACGCGTTGACGCACCGTCATCCCCAGCACCGGATCGATGTGTGCAACCGACTGGCCACCCTGGCCGAGCGCCTGGGCGTGGTGGATCACGCACAGCTGCTGGCCGAGCGCCGGCCTGAACGTGTCAGTGCCGACCGCCACGCAGGCTCCACGCCTTCATAACGTCGCATGCACTGCGCTTTACGCACTCTTGCTGGACTCCCTTCTTGCATATCGAAACAACCATGTCTTCCGCCCAGATTTCCATCCCCGCCGTGATCGACGTCGACGCCGAAGTGGCTTACTGGCGCCAGCGCCATGCCGACGGCAACCTCGGCACGGGCTCGTTCGGCCATTACGTACCGTGGATCAAGTTCGCCTGCGATTCGCTGATCACTCAGCCGCGCGCCACCGATGAGCAGCGCGATGAGATGTTCCAGACCCATTACGCGCTGCAGATCATGCCGCGCCTGAGCGAAGAGCAGGCCCGCGTGTTCGTCGAGCAATGCTGGGAACATGTGTACCTTGCCAGCCGTCACGACGTGGCCTCGCGCCCGCGTCTGGGCGCCGCGCGCGCCTGATTGTTCCTGTGCGCTGGCGGCTGCCGACCCGCCGTCACTGCACGATGCGTACACGGCGCGCGGCCAATGATGAGGCACCTTCGCTACCCGTAGTACCGCATGAAACTGCGCAGTGTGTTCAACCTGGTCGCCAAGAAGGCGTCGTATGCCGCCGGCACGCCGTGGACCTTCCTGGCCGCCGTCACGATCGTGGTGCTGTGGGCGCTCAGCGGCCCGATCTTCAAGTTCAATGACACCTGGCAGCTGGTGATCAACACCGGTACCACCATCATCACCTTCCTGATGGTGTTCCTGATCCAGCACAGCCAGARTGCAGACGCCGCCGCCGTCCAGATCAAGCTGGACGAGCTGATCCGCGCCACTGCCGAGGCCAACAACGAGCTGCTCGACCTGGAAGAACTGGACGAGACGCGGCTCGAAGAAATCCGCAGTGAATACGAGCGCATGGCACGCGAAGCGGGCGATGCGCTGGAACGAGCACGACGCTGCCACGGCGACGGACGCGCCGACGACCGTTGATCCGGGGGTCCATAATGCCGGAACAAAGAGCAGCCGAGCATGGCTCGGCACCTGCCTCCGGCGCCAGTCATCCGAACGGCGATACGTTGCGTCTGCAACGCAGAGCAGCCGAGCATGGCTCGGCTCTACCCGAWGCCARCCGYCGCGACGCACCCGGTAGTGCCGAGCCATGCTCGGCAACCGCGCACCGCGCGGCACCTGCCGCYGGCGCCARTCAYCCGAACSGCGATACGTTGCGTCTGCRRCGAAGAGCAGCCGAGCATGGCTCGGCTCTACCCGATGCCACCGCCGCGCCGCACCGGTAGTGCCGAGCCATGCTCGGCAACCGCGCACCGCGCGGCCCCTGCCGCCGGCGCCGATCACCCGCGCTCGTGCCAACCGCCGCCCAACACCTTGTACAGCGCCACCTGATTGGACTGCTGCGCCAGCTGCGTGCTGACCAGCGACTTGCGCGCGGTGTACGCGGTGCGACGTGCATCGAGCAGGGTCAGGAAGCTGTCCAGGCCGGCATCGTAGCGGGCCTGCGACAACGTCTGCGCCTGCTCGGCGGCAGCCACCAACGCCTGCTGCGAGGCCAACTGCGCATCCAGGCTGTCGTTGAGCACCAGCGCATCGGCGGCCTCGCGGAAGCCGGACTGGATCGCCTTTTCGTACTGGGCCAAGGCGATGTCCCGGTCGGCGGTGGCCACGCCCAGATTGGCGCGCAGCTTGCCGCCCTGGAAGATCGGCAGGTTGAGCTTGGGCATGAAGCTCCACACCCGCGTGCCGCTGTCGAAAAGACTGGACAGCTCCGAGGAGGCCGAACCGATACTGCCGGTGAGACTGATCGACGGGAAGAAGGCCGCGCGCGCCGCGCCGATGTTGGCATTGGCCGAGAGCAGCGTGTGCTCGGCAGCCATCACGTCCGGGCGGCGCAGCAGCACCTCGCCGGGCACGCCGGCCGGCAGCGGACGCAACGCCGCCACCTCGGTCACCTCGGTGGTCGGCAGCAGGGTGTCATCGACCGGCCCACCGGCCAGCAGCACCAGTGCATTGCGGTCCTGCGCGACCTGCCCGGCGAAGCGGGCCACATCGGTGCGCGCGGTTTCCACCAAGGTGCGGGTCTGGCTCAGCTCCAGTGCCGAAGCACCGCCGAGCTGGCGGCGCGCCTCGGTCAGGCGCAGCGAATCTTCATAACTTGCCAGGGTGGCCTGGGCGATGCGCAGCTGTTCGTTGTCCGCGCCCAGGGTGAGCCAGGCATTGGCGACCTCGGCGACCAGGCTCAGCTGCGCGCTGCGTCGATTGGCCGCTTCGGCGAAATACTGCTGCAGGGCGGCCTGGCTGAGATTACGCACCCGGCCGAACAGATCCAGTTCGAACTCGACCACGCCCAGATTCGCGCTGAACTGTTCGCTGACCGGCGCATCGCCGCCGCTGCGGGTCATCTGCCCCTGCACGCCCACCGCCGGCACGCGGTCGGCGCGCTGGATGCGGTACTGCGCGCGTGCCTTTTCGACATTGAGCACGGCCACGCGCAGGTCACGGTTGTTGTCCAGCGACTGGTTGATCACCGACTGCAGGCGCGGATCGACGAAGAAATCGCGCCAGCCGATGTCGGCCACGTCGACCGTGCCGGCAGCAGCCGCGGCGGGCCACTGCGCCGGGATCGCCGGGGCGACCTCGGTGCTGCGCGGCACCAGCGAGGCGCAGCCGGACAGCGCCAGCGTCACGGCCACGGCGAGCAGGGAGGGAAGCTTATTCATGCGGACCACCTTCGGCCTTGTCGCCGTTCTGGGTCAGCGCCACCGGGGCGGTGCTGTCATCGGTTTTCGTCGGCGGCGTGCCGCCACGATTGAACACCCGCTGCACCACCACGAAGAACAGCGGAATGAAGAACACACCCAGCAGCGTGCCCACCACCATGCCGCCCAGCACGCCGGTACCGATGGCCTGCTGTGCACCCGAACCGGCGCCGGAGGCGATCGCCAGCGGCAGCACGCCCAGGCCGAACGCCAGCGAGGTCATGATGATCGGGCGCAGTCGGTCGCGCACGGCGTGCATCGTCGCGTCGATCAGGCTGGCACCCTTCTCCAGGTTTTCCTTGGCGAACTCCACGATCAGGATCGCGTTCTTGCTGGTCAGTCCCACCGTGGTCAGCATCGCCACCTGGAAGTAAATGTCGCGTTCCATGCCACGCATGGTGTTGGCCAGCACCGCGCCGAGGATGCCCAACGGCGCCACCAGCAGCACCGAGGTCGGCACGCTCCAGCTTTCATACAGCGCGGCCAGGCACAGGAACACGATCAGCAGCGACAGCGTGTACAGCAGCGGCGTCTGCGAACCGGCCTGGCGTTCCTGGTAGGACAGCGCGGTCCACTCGATGTCGAAGCCGGCCGGCAGCTGTTTGGCGAGCTTCTCCACTTCGCTCATCGCATCACCCGAGGCCACGCCGGGCGCGGGCTCGCCCTGGATCTCCATCGCCGACACGCCGTTGTAGCGCTCCAGCCGCGGCGAACCGTAGTCCCAACGCTGGCTGGCGAAGGCCGAGAACGGCACCATCTCACCGGCCGTGTTCTTGACCGACCACAGGTTGAAGTCTTCCGGGTTCATCCGGAACGGCGCATCGGACTGCACGTACACGCGCTTGACCCGGCCACGGTCGATGAAGTCATCGATGTAGCTGCTGCCCCAGGCCGCGGCCAGCGTGGTGTTGACCGCCTCCAGCGACAGCCCCAGCGCGCTGGCCTTGCCGACGTCGATGTCGATGCGCAGCTGCGGGGTGTCTTCCTGGCCATTGGGGCGCACGTTGGCCAGCAGCTTGCTCTGCCCGGCCATGCCGAGCAGCTGGTTGCGCGCGTCCAGCAGGGCCTGGTGACCGGCACCGCTGGTGTCCTTCAGGAAGAAGGTGTAGCCCGAACCGATGCCCAGCTCCGGCATCGCCGGCGGCGGGAAGGCGAAGATGAAGGCGTCCTTGATGCCGCCCAGCGCAGCCATCGCACGGCCGGTGATCGGCATCGCGCCCTGGTCCTTGTCGCGCTCCTTCCAGTCCTTGAGCTTGACGAAGGCCATGCCCGCGTTCTGGCCCATGCCGGCGAAGCTGAAACCCTGCACCGAGAAGATCGACTCGATGGCATCGGCCTCGTTTTCCATGAAGTGCTTTTCGAGCTTGTCGATCGACTCCAGCGTGCGTTCCTGGGTGGCGCCGACCGGGGTCTGCACCAGCGCCATCAGGATGCCCTGGTCTTCATTGGGCAGGAACGAGCTGGGCAGGCGCATGAACAGCAGGCCCATCACCAGCGCCAGCGCGGCAAACACGCCCATGAAGCGCCACGGACGCGCCAGGATGCCGCGCACGCCGCGCTGGTACTTCGCACTGGAGGTGTCGAAACCCCGGTTGAAGGCATTGAAGAAACGACCCGACCAACCCGTGTGGGCGACATGGTGCTCGCCCTTCTTCAGCGGCTTGAGCAGGGTCGCGCACAGCGCCGGCGTCAGCACGATGGCAACCAGCACCGACAAGGCCATCGCCGAGACGATCGTGGCCGAGAACTGTCGGTAGATGACGCCGGTGGCGCCGCTCATGAAGGCCATCGGCACGAACACCGCCGACAGCACCAGGCCGATGCCGACCAGCGCGCCGGTGATCTGGCTCATCGATTTGCGCGTGGCCTCCAGCGGCGACAGGCCTTCCTCGGACATGATCCGCTCGACGTTCTCCACCACCACGATGGCGTCATCGACCAGCAGGCCGATCGCCAGCACCATCGCGAACATGGTCAGCATGTTCACCGAGAAACCCAGCGCGGCCAGAATGCCGAAGGTGCCCAGCAGCACCACCGGCACGGCGATGGTGGGGATCAGCGTGGCGCGGAAGTTCTGCAGGAACAGGTACATCACCAGGAACACCAGCACGATGGCTTCGATCAGGGTCTTGATGACGCCCTTGATCGAGACCTGCACGAACGGCGTGGTGTCATACGGCACCACCGCCTTCAGCCCGGCCGGGAAGTTCGGCTGCATTTCATCCAGCGCCGCACGCACACCGGTGGCGGTGGCCAGCGCGTTGGCGCCGGTGGCCAGGGTGATGGCGATGCCCGAGGACGGCTTGCCGTTGTAGCGGGTCACAAAGTCATACGACTCGGCGCCCAGCTCCACCCGGGCCACGTCGGACAGGCGCAGTTCGGCACCATCCTGCGCGCTGCGCACAATGATGTTGCGGAACTGCTCGGGGGTCTGCAGGCGGTCCTGCGCGTTGATGGTGGCGTTGAGCTGCTGGCCCTTGATCGACGGCGCGCCGCCGAGCTGGCCGATGGCGACCTGCGCGTTCTGCGCGGTGATCGCCGCGATCACTTCGGCGGTGGACAGCTTGTAGGTGTGCAGCTTGTTGGGGTCCAGCCAGATGCGCATGGCGTACTTGCCACCGAACACCTGGATGTTGCCCACGCCCGGCACGCGGCTGAGCGGATCGACGATATTGGAGCCGACATAATCGGAAATATCGTTGGCGTCCATGCTGCCGTCTTCGGACACGAAGCCGAGCACCTGCAGGAAGCCGCTGCTGGACTTGGCCACGTTGATGCCCTGACGCTGCACTTCCTGCGGCAGCAGCGGCATGGCCAGCTGCAGCTTGTTCTGCACCTGCACCTGGGCGATGTCCGGGTCGGTGCCGCTCTGGAAGGTCAGGGTGATTGTCGCCTGGCCGTTGGAGGAGCTGTTGGAGGAGAAGTAGATCAGGCCATCCAGGCCCTTCATGTTCTGCTCGATGATCTGCGTCACCGAGTCTTCGACCACCTTGGCCGACGCACCCGGGTAGCTGGCGCTGATCTCGACGGCCGGCGGTGCCACTTCCGGGTACATCGACACCGGCAGCTTGAGCACCGCCAACGCACCGGCGAGCATGATGATGATCGCAATCACCCACGCGAAGATGGGGCGATCAATGAAATAACGTGCCATGGAATTCTCCGGTTACTGCTGGGCGGCGGCGGCCGCCGCCGGCGCGGCGGCCGGCTTGGCCGGGGTCGCGCCCATCTCGGTGGCCTGCACGGGCATGCCCGGCTGGATCTTCTGCAGGCCTTCGACGATGACCTTGTCACCGGCCTTGAGCCCGTCTTCCACCAGCCACTTGTTGCCCAGCGAACGGCTGACCTTGACCGGCCGCACTTCGACCTTGCCGTCCTTGCCCACCACCATGGCGCTGGTATCGCCCTTGGGATCGCGGGCGATGCCCTGCATCGGCACCAGGATCGCGTTGTCGCGCACGCCGCTGCCGACCTGGGCACGCACGTACATGCCCGGCATCAGCACCTGGTCGGGATTGTCGACCTTGACCCGCAGCGCGTAGCTGCCGGTGGTCGGGTCGACGCTGACTTCGGAGAATTCGAGCGTGCCCTTGTGGTCGAACGGCGTGCCATCGTCGAGCAGGATCGTCACCGGCAGGGTCTGGTTGTCCTGCAGGCGGCCACTGGCCAGTTCGCGGCGCAGCTGCAGCAGTTCGCTGGCCGACTGGGTCAGGTCGACATAGATGGGGTTCAACTGCTGCACGGTGGCCAGCGCATCGGCCTGGCCCGCGCTGACCAGCGCGCCCTGGGTGACCGAGGACTTGCCGATGCGGCCGCTGATCGGGGCGGTGATGCGCGCATAACCGAGGGTGACGTTGGCCGCATCGAGCGCGGCGCGGGCGGCACCGACATCGGCTTCGGCGGTCTTCAGCGCGGCGATGGCGTTTTCGTTGTCCTGGGTGCTGACCGCCTCGACCTTGGCCAGCTCACCGATGCGCCTGGCGCTAAGGCGCGCGGCATTGGCGGTGGCTTCGGCGCGGGCAAGCTGGGCGCGGGCGCTGTTGGCCTGGGCGCGGTAGCTGGCGTCATCCAGTTGGTATAGCGCCTGCCCGGCGGTGACCAGGCCGCCTTCGGTGAACAATCGCTTGGCGACGATGCCACTGACCTGGGGGCGTACTTCGGCCACCAGGAAGGCGTTGGTGCGGCCCGGAAGCTCGCGGGTCAGGCCGACCTGCTCAGCCTTCAGCGTGGCGACGGTGACCTGACCGGGGCCGCCCTGGGGGCCCTCCTGGCCTCCACCACCACAGGCGGACACGGTCAAGGCGATCGCGAGGGACAGCGCGAGGAGACGGTATGGGGATCGGGACATGGTGGGGGCTCACGGCAAACGAAAAGGGTCGCCCGAAGCCGGATTCTCGCGATAAAGCGAAGAAAAACAGTCCACAGGACGGCAAAGTGCTGCAAATCCATGGGTTGCGGCCGTTTTTCGGATACGCGCGGTCCACACCGAGGATCAGTGGGATGGAAATATACATACATGCATGTTTGTTTGTAAAGCGGTACAATTCAGGTCGGTTTCATCCAGCAATTGCACAGCGCCATGGCCAGAAAAACCAAAGAAGAGGCGCAGGCCACCCGCGAGGGCATCCTCGACGCGGCCCAGGTCTGTTTCCATGAATACGGGGTCGCGGGCACCAGCCTGGCGATGATCGGGGCGCGCGCGGGCTATACGCGCGGCGCGGTGTACTGGCACTTCAAGAACAAGACCGAGATCCTGACGGCGATGATCGATCGGGAGCGGGTTCCGTTCATCGAGCGATTGCGGCGGACGACGTCGTCCAAGCGCTCCACGCCGGTGCTGGACCTGCGCTCGGCGTTGCTGGTCTCCTTCCAGGAGCTGGCCGACGATGAGCGGCTGCGCAACATGATGGAGATC
>NZ_JBFULO010000107.1:0-11026 GCF_054049855.1 Stenotrophomonas sp. P5_B8
GTCATGGCGGTTCCAGTCGCACGATCAGGGGAAGTCTTCAACGGATCGGATACACCGCCATGACCGCGCAGCCCAGGTAGTTGCGCGGGTTGCTCTGGCGGCGGAGATCGCCGGGCATGGCCTGGCTGGCCATCATGCGGTCGCCAGGATTGCCGCAGATCAGACCGTTGCCGAAGCCGGAGCGGAATGAAATCTCCGGCGCGTTGCTGACCTCCGGGCAGTACGTGCCCAGTTCCACGCGGTAATAGCGGTTGCCGCCGGAGCGCTTGGGGTTGGTTTCGACCTTGATGCCCTTGGGATCTTCGGACCAGCTGCGCAGGGCGCGCGTGCTGAAACAGTAGGCCGGCGAGGCGCCGAAGCGGCTGCGGGTTTCCGAGGTCGCCGCCACCTGCACGGTGGGCAACGTTTTCAGCGTGCGCGCGTCGCTCAGCTTGGCCTGCGCGGCGAACTCGCGCGCGTCGATGCGCGCCACCGAGGCAATAGGGCAAAGACGCCCATCGACGCGTACCCGTTCATCGGGACCGCCACAGGCCCAGCCCGAAGGCGCTTCCAGCACCGCTTCGGCGGCATCGTCCACGCCGGGGCAGGCAGATTGGAAGCGCACGCGCCACGGCTGGTAGTCGGCGGCCAGCACGGTCACGCTGTCGGCGTCGGTCTGGTTCATGTCGCGCAGGCCGCGCGCATCCAGGCAGCCGGGGCCGGGCGCAATCCGGGTCGGTTCGCGTGGGGCGACGGCCGCGGCGGTCAAGGGGAGGCAGGTGAGCGCGAGGCCCAGCAGGACGAAGCAGCGCATCCGGGCAGGGCGGGGCATTCCAGGCGACGTCACAGTGTGCATTCCATGCGGACAGGACCGGCCGACTATATCAGCCGGGGACGGCCGCCCCGCTGGATTGCGTCACGCCTGGCGCGCGCGCAGACTGATCGCTCCCACGGTTCACGCGCGTCCTGTCTGCCCACGTCCATGCCTGCTGCCGCCTTCAACCTGCGTCGCTACGGTCGCGCGTCCAGTGTGGACCGACATGATTTCGCCCAATGGGTGCTGCCGGTGGATGGCGAACTGGCCTTCGAACTGGACGGGCGCGGTGCGCGGCTGGACAGGTGGCAGGGTGCGTTCGTGGCGCCGTCGGCCGGGCATGCGCAGTCCGCGTCGGCCGATGACCGGTTCCTGATCGTTGATTGTCCGGTCAAACTGCTGGACGAAGACACCCTGCAACGGCTGGACGAGCACCCGGTGCTGGCGCTGCCGACCGAGGTGCGCGCGATGGTCCAACGGGTCAGTGCGGGCTTGCCGCCGCGGATCGATKGCGCCGTGGTGGCGCGCGAATTGCCGCTGCTGCTGGACGCGTTTTCGCTGGCGGGCAGTGCGACGCGGCTGCAGGCTGTGTGCGCGCGCATCGAACAGTCGCCAGGGCAGGCCTGGCCGGTGGAGCGGATCGCGGCCGCGGTCGGGGTCAGCAGTAGTCGCGTGCAT
This sequence comes from Stenotrophomonas sp. P5_B8, assembly GCF_054049855.1. Lineage (NCBI taxonomy): Bacteria > Pseudomonadati > Pseudomonadota > Gammaproteobacteria > Lysobacterales > Lysobacteraceae > Stenotrophomonas > Stenotrophomonas sp. P5_B8. The sequence continues at coordinate 1,472 of NZ_JBFULO010000107.1, forward strand.
GCGCTGTTCCGCGCGGCATTGGATATGCCCCCGCTGGCATGGTTGAGCGCGTGCCGGTTGCGCTGCGCGCGCCGCCACCTGGCTGGAAGCACGCTGTCCATCGCCAGCATCGCCCAGCAGGCCGGTTACTCCGAGCAGAGCGCACTGACCCGTGCACTGCGTCGTGAGTGGGGGATGACCCCGGCCGAGTACCGGCGGCGCCACCGGCAGTAGCCTGGGTCAAGATCGACGGCGCGCGCGTGCCTACACTGGCGCACTCCTCCAGCAATGACCCGCACGCGCAGATGAATCGATCCATGGGAGTTGGCATCGCCAACGGAATCGCCGCCGGTGCGCTGTGGGGCGTGGTGTTCCTGGCCCCGGCGATGCTGAGCCACTTCAGCGCGGTGCAGTTGTCGGCCGGGCGTTACCTGGTGTATGGGCTGATCGCGGTGGTGTTGCTGGCGCCGCGCTGGCGGCAGCTGCGCACGCGGATCGGCGCGGCCGAATGGCGCGGCCTGCTGTGGCTGAGCCTGGCCGGCAACCTGGTGTATTTCGTGCTGCTGGCCAATGCGGTGCAGTGGGCCGGCGGCGCGGCCGCCTCGCTGATCGTGGGGCTGATCCYGGTGGTGGTGACGCTGGCCGGCGTGCGTGAGCAAGGCGCGGTGCCGTTGCGACGGTTGGCGCCGGCACTGCTGCTGTGCCTGCTCGGCGTCGGGCTGGTCGGTTACGAGGCGCTGCAGGCCGAGCACGCCGGCGGTTCGACCGGGCAGCGTGCGCTGGGGCTGCTGTGCGCGGTCGGCGCGCTGCTGTCCTGGGCGGTGTACTCGATCGGCAACAGCCGCTGGCTGGCGCGGCGCCCGGATATCTCCGGACACGACTGGTCGTTGCTGACCGGGGTGGCCACCGGCGGGCTGGCGTTGCTGCTGGTGCCCAGCGCGTTCGCGCTGCAGGACACCCCGCATGTCACGGTCGACTGGGGCTGGTTCTGGCTGATCAGCGCCGGGGTGGCGGTGGTGGCCTCGGTACTGGGCAATGCATGCTGGAACCGCGCCAGCCGCAACCTGCCGCTGACCCTGACCGGGCAGATGATCGTGTTCGAAACGCTGTTCGCGCTGCTGTACGGCTTTGCCTGGCAGCACCGCCTGCCGACCGCGATGGAAACCGTGGCGATCGTCTGCCTGATCGCCGGCGTGCTGATGTGTGCGCACGCACATCGCCCACCCCGCGCGATTGCCGAGCACGCGGGATGAGCGTTTGGGCCAAGGGCATTGCGCCAGCTGGATGGTCTCATTCGCAACTTGTTTGCCGACGTTACCGGCATGTTGCGCGCGTGGATTTTTTGCACTGCAACACTTGACAAGTCCCCCGCCGGCGTTGTTTTCTTGACCCATGGTCTCCCTCGCCGCCACCGCCCAGCCGTGCATCGCCGCCCTTGCGGTCGATCGAGCCGTGGCCGACCGGAGCACCGGTACCACCACCATTACCACCGTCACCACTCGCCCGGTGCGGCCCGTCGTCTTCGCGTAATTTCCGAAAACAACGGCCCCGCACCCGGAACAGGTTGCGGGGGAGCGCCTTCAACCTGACCCGACGCGGGGCCTCGAATCGAGGTCTACATGTCTTCCGTCGCCGTCCTGCCTGCTGTTGCTGATCCTGCCGCCCCGGTCCTGCGGGCAGCCACCTCCACGGTCGTGCACAAGTTCGGCGGCACCTCGGTGGCCGACGCCGAGCGCTACCGCCATGTCGCCCAGCTGCTGCTGGCGCGCGACGAAGCGGTGCAGGTCACCGTGGTCTCGGCGATGAAGGGCGTCACCGATGCGCTGATCGCGCTGGCCGGCCTGGCGGCCGACGATGCGCCGCACTGGCGCGACCACTGGCATGCGCTGCGTGCGCGGCACCGCGGCGCGGCAGTCGCGTTGCTGGGCGAACAGGCCGGGCCGACGGTGGAATGGTTCGATGCGCGCTTTGACCACCTGGCCGAAGTGCTGGGCGCGCTGGCGGTGATCGGCGAGTTGCCGGTGGAAGTGCTGGACCGCGTGCAGGGGCTGGGCGAGGTGTATTCGGCGCAGCTGCTCGGCCAGTACCTGCAGACCCTGGGCGAAGACTGCGCGGTGCTGGATGCGCGCGATGTGCTGGTGGTGGACCGTGGCGAGCTGGGCGTGGACGTGGACTGGGTGCAGAGCGCGCAGCGGCTGGCGACCTGGCGGCAGGCGCATCCGGGCCCGCGCGTGGTGGCCACCGGCTTCGTGGCGCGCGATCGCCGCGACCGCATCACCACCCTGGGCCGCAACGGCAGCGATTACTCCGGTGCGATCTTTGCCGCGTTGTTCGATGCCGACGAGCTGCATATCTGGACCGACGTGGACGGCGTGCTGTCGGCCGACCCGCGGGTGGTGCCCGAAGCGGTGCAGCTGGATGCGCTCAGCTACGACGAGGCCTGCGAGCTGGCCTACTTCGGGGCGAAGGTGGTGCATCCGCAGACGATGTCGCCAGCGATCGAACGCGGCCTGCCGATCATCATCCGCAACACTTTCCGGCCCGACCATCCGGGCACCCGGATCACCGCCGAGCGCACCGTGTCCGGTCCGATCAAGGGCCTCACGCTCAGCCCTGACCTGGCCGTGCTGAACCTGGAAGGCACCGGCCTGATCGGCGTGCCGGGTACCGCCGAGCGCGTGTTCGCCGCGCTGCGCAACGCGCAGGTGTCGGTGGTGATGATCTCGCAGGGGTCTTCCGAGCATTCGATCTGCTGCGTGGTCCGGCAGGCCGAATCGGCGCGTGCGCGCACTGCGCTGTTGCAGGCCTTCGCGCATGAGCTGGCGTTGGGCCAGGTGCAGCGCGTGCAGCTCACCGACAACGTCAGCGTGTTGGCGGCGGTGGGCGATGGCATGGCCGGGCAGCCGGGCGTGGCCGCGCGCCTGTTCGAATCGCTGGGCCGCGCCCAGGTCAATATCCTGGCGATCGCGCAGGGCTCGTCCGAGCGCAACATCTCGGTGGCCGTGGACAGCCGCCATGCGACCAAGGCGCTGCGCGCCGCACACGCCGGTTTCTGGTTGTCGCCGCAGACCTTCTCGGTCGGCGTGATCGGCCCGGGCAACGTCGGGGCGGCCCTGCTCGATCAGCTGCAGGCGGCACAGACCCAGTTGCTGGGCCGGGCCAACGTGGACCTGCGGCTGCGCGCGGTGGCCTCGCGCAGCCGCATGCTGCTCGACCAGCGCGGTGTGCACGGCGACTGGCGTGCGGCCCTGGCCGGCCCGGGCGTACCCACCGACCTGGACGTGTTCACCGAGCACCTGCTGTCGGCGCACCTGCCGCACGCCCTGATCATCGATTGCAGCGGCAGTGCCGATGTTGCCGATCGCTATGCCGGGTGGCTGGCAGCGGGCATCCATGTGGTCACCCCGAACAAACAGGCCGGTGCCGGTCCGCTGCCGCGCTACCACGCGATCCGCGAGGCGGCCGCCGCCAGTGGCGCGCGCTTCCGTTACGAGGCCACCGTTGGTGCCGGGCTGCCGGTGATCACCACGCTGCGCGACCTGGTCGATACCGGCGACGAAGTGCTGGCCATCGACGGCATTTTCTCGGGCACGCTGGCGTGGCTGTTCAACAAATACGACGGCCAGGTACCGTTTTCGCAGCTGGTCGCGCAGGCGCGGGGCATGGGCTACACCGAGCCGGACCCGCGCGACGACCTGTCCGGCGTGGACGTGGCGCGCAAGCTGGTGATCCTGGCCCGGGAGGCCGGGCGCGAGTTGAGCCTGGAGCAGGTGCAGGTGGAAAGCCTGGTGCCCGAGGTGCTGCGTCAGGCGAGCGTCGAGGAGTTCATGGGCGGCTTGGACGCGGTGGACGCGCTGTTCGCCGAGCGGCTCGCCCAAGCCCGTGCGCGCGGGGCGGTGCTGCGCTACGTGGCGCGGCTGTCGGCTGACGGTGCGCAGGTGGGATTGGTGGAATTGCCGGCCGCCCACGCCTTCGCCACTCTGCGCCTGACCGACAACGTGGTGCAGTTCACCACCCGGCGCTACTGCGACAACCCGCTGGTGGTGCAGGGCCCCGGTGCCGGGCCGGAGGTGACCGCCGCCGGCGTGTTCGCCGATGTGCTGCGGGTAGCGGTCGGCGAAGGGGCACGCCTGTGAGTGCAGGTGACAGTGCCCGTGCGTTTTCGCCGGCGTCGGTAGGCAATGCGGCGGTGGGCTTCGACATCCTTGGGCATGCCATCGCCGGAGTCGGCGATACGGTCAGCGTGCGTCGCATCGCCACGCCCGAGGTGCGCATCGTGGCGATCCGTGGCACCCCGTTCGCGCTGCCGCTCAACGCCGCCGACAACACGGCCGGTGCGGCACTGATCGCGCTGCGCGAGGCGCTGGCGCTGCCGTTCGGCTTCGAGGTGGAGATCGACAAGGGCATCGCGCTCGGCTCGGGCATGGGCGGCTCGGCGGCATCGTGCGTGGCCGCGCTGGTGGCGGCCAACGCGCTGCTGGACGCCCCGTTGTCGCGGCAGGCGCTGTATCCGTTCGCGCTGACCGGCGAGGCGGTGGCCAGTGGCGGCCGGCATGGCGACAACGTCGGGCCGATGCTGCTCGGGGGGCTTGTGCTGAGCACGGCCGAGCGGCTGGTACCGATTCCCGTGCCGGACGCCTGGCACAGCCTGCTGGTACATCCCGATGCGGTGCTGGAAACCCGCCGTGCACGCGCCGCGCTGCAGGGCAGTTATGCGCTGGGCGAGTTCGTGCAGCAGAGCGCCAACCTGGCGCTGGTACTGAGCGGATGCTTCAACGCCGATGCATCGCTGGTCCGCGCCGGGCTGCGCGATGTGCTGGTCGAGCCGCGCCGTGCCGGGCTGATTGCCGGCTTCCCTGCAGCACGTGATGCCGCGCTGGCTGCCGGTGCGATGGGTGCCAGCATTTCCGGTGCCGGCCCCAGCGTATTTGCCTGGTTCGAGCATCGCGACGCGGCGCTGGCCGCACAGGCGGCGGTGCAGCAGGCCTTCGCCGAGGCCGGTTTCGACAGCCAGGGCTGGGTGTCGCCGTTGAACGCCCCCGGCGCGCAGTTGCTGTGAGCCGCGTGTTTCCCCTTTTTCTCCAGGACCGCCGATGAACTTTGTCTCCACCCGCCACAACGCGCCTGTCGCGACCCTGAGCCAAGCCATCGCCGCCGGGCTTGCCCCGGATGGCGGACTTTACGTGCCAGCGCAGCGACCACAGGCGCAGGCATGGCGCGCGCATGGCACGCTGGCGCAGGATGCCGCAGCGGTGCTCGCCGCCTATTTCGAGGGCGACCGGTTGGCCCCGCAGCTGGACCGGCTGTGCGCGCAGGCATTCGATTTTCCCGCGCCGCTGCGCCCGCTGAGTACGCCGGGCGATCATGTGCTGGAGCTGTTCCATGGCCCCACCGCCGCGTTCAAGGATTTCGGTGCGCGCTTCCTTGCCGCCAGCCTGGCCCAGCTACAGCAGGAGCGCGCGCAGCCGCTGACGATCGTGGTCGCCACCTCCGGCGATACCGGTGCGGCGGTGGCGGCTGCCTTCCACCGTCAGCCGGGCATCCGCGTGGTGGTGCTGTATCCCGACGGGCGCGTGTCACCCCGGCAGGCTCACCAGTTGGGCTGTTTCGGCGACAACATCCACACCCTGCGCGTGGCCGGCGCCTTCGATGACTGCCAGGCGATGGTCAAGCAGGCCTTGGGCGATCGCACCTTGCAGGCGCAGGTGCCGCTGAGTTCGGCCAACAGCATCAGCCTGGGCCGTTGGCTGCCGCAGATGAGCTACTACGCGCATGCAGCGCTGCAGCATCACGTGGCCACCGGGCAGGTGCTCAATCTGGTGGTGCCGACCGGCAACCTGGGCAATGCGATGGCGGCGGTGCTGGCGCGGTCRATGGGGCTGCCGCTGGGGCGGATCGCGCTGGCGACCAATGCCAACGACGTGCTGCCACGGTTCTTCCATGGCGGCCCCTACCAGCCGGCCACCAGCGTGGCGACCGTGGCCAACGCGATGGACGTGGGTGCACCGAGCAACTTCGAACGGCTGCGCTGGTTGTACGCCGACGACGATGCCGCGCTGCGTGCCGATTTCCGTGTCGAGGCCGTCGACGATGCGGCGATCCGCGACCTCATCGCGCGGCGCTGGGCGCAGGCCGGCGAACTGTTCTGCCCGCATACCGCCACCGCCATGGTGCTGCTGGAGCAGCTGCGCAKCGAAGGCGTGCAGGGCGATTGGGCGGTGGCCGCCACCGCGCACCCGGCCAAGTTCGAATCGGTGGTGGAACCGCTGATCGGCCAGGCGCTGGACGTGCCCCCGGCGCTGGCCGACCTGCTCCAGCGCCCGGCACACGCCGAACCCTGTGCACCGGATTACCCAGCGCTGCGCGAGGTCCTCCTCAATCTACGGTAGTGCCGAGCCACGCTCGGCAGGCGGGCAGCCGCCCCTGGATCAACGGTAGTGCCGAGCCATGCTCGGCAGGCTCTCGCCCGAACCCCTCCACCCGCGCCACAACGCGGCCACCGCCTCACTCCGCGCCGGAAAGCCTCTGCAGTCCCGCTTCGTCAAGAATCTCCACGGTGTTCAGATGCGGCAGGGCGATCAGGCCCTGCTGGCGCAGCTTGGTGAACGTACGGCTCACCGTTTCCATGGTCAGGCCGAGGTGGTCGGCGATGTCGCCGCGCCCCATCGGCAGCGTCACCCGCAGACCGTCCGCGCCCAGCATGGCTTCGCGCGCGGCCAGCCGCAGCAGGAAATCGGCCAGCTTTTCGGCCGGCTGCAGGCGGGCCAGCGACAGCGCGGCATCCTGGGCGTCATCCAGCGCCTGGCACGCGCGCTGCAGCAGCTTGCGTTCCAGATGCGGAAAACGCTGCCRCAGGTCTTTCATCTGCGGCAGCGCGACGCGGCAGACACGGCTGTCGGCGATCGCTTCGATGTCGTAGCGGTGGCTGTCGCTGCCGGTCAGGCCCAGGTAGTCGCCCGGCAGCACGAAACCGCTGATCTGGCGGCGGCCGTCGGCAAGGGTGCGGACCAGGCGCAACGCGCCGGCAGTCAACGTATAGACATGTTGGCGTGCCTCACCGGCGCGGGCCAGCGTGGCGCCCAGCGGCAATGCCTGCGACACGGTTACCCGCTCCAACGCCTGCCCCTCGTCCGGGGACAGTGCCGAACACACCGCCAGGTGGCGCACCGAGCAGTGCAGGCAGTCGCGCAGCGGCGCGCAGCCCGGGCTGGCGGGATCTTCAACGGCGGAAAGCGCGGTACCGGAGTGGGGCCGGGTCATGTCGAACCAGGGAGCGGGGCCTGCTTATGATACGTCATGCGGCCGCAGGCCCGGGCCGGAGCGATGGATGCAGGCCCGCCGGTTCGGCTGCGGCTAGAATATGCACCTCGCTCATCCCCCCGATTCGCAGGAGTTCCGCAAGTGATCAAGCCCCGTACGCCGCCCGGCATCATGGAATTGCTGCCACGCGAGCAGATCGCGTTCCAGCGCATGCTGGACGTCATCCGCCGCAATTACGAGCGGTTCGGGTTCCTGCCGGTGGAGACCCCGGTGTTCGAGCTGTCCGACGTACTGCTGACCAAGTCCGGCGGCGAGACCGAGCGGCAGGTGTATTTCGTGCAGTCCACCGGTGCGCTGGCCAATGCCGCCGACGCGGGCGACAAGGCGTTGCCCGAGCTGGCCCTGCGCTTCGACCTGACCGTGCCGCTGGCCCGTTACGTGGCCGAACACGAACACGACCTGACCTTCCCGTTCCGCCGTTACCAGATGCAGCGCGTGTACCGCGGCGAGCGCGCCCAGCGTGGCCGTTTCCGCGAGTTCTACCAGTGCGACATCGATGTGATCGGCAAGGACACGCTGAGCACGCGGTACGACGCCGAGGTGCTGGCGGTGATCCACGCGGTGTTCGCCGAACTGCGCATCGGCGATTTCTCGGTGCAGTTGAACAACCGCAAGCTGCTGCGCGGCTTCTTCGAAAGCCTGGGCGTGGCCGACGGCGAACGTCAGCTGGCGGTGCTGCGTGAAGTGGACAAGCTGGACAAGCGCGGCGCCGATTACGTGCGCGAGACGCTGGTGGGCGAGGGCTTCGAGATTCCCGCCGAGCAGGTGGAGCGCATCCTGGCGTTCGTCGCGGTGCGTTCGAGCAGCCACGCCGACGCGCTGGCGCAGTTGGACGCGCTGCTGGCCGACCCGGCCGCCAGCGACACGCTGAAGGTGGGCGTGGCCGAGCTGCGTGAAGTGCTGGAGCTGGTCAAGGCGCTGGGCGTGCCGGAAACCGCGTACTGCCTGAATTTCTCCATCGCCCGTGGCCTGGATTACTACACCGGCACCGTTTATGAGACCACGTTGACCGACCACCCACAGATCGGCTCGATCTGCTCGGGCGGCCGTTACGAAGACCTGGCCAGCCATTACAGCAAGTCCAAGCTGCCGGGCGTGGGCATCTCCATCGGCCTGACCCGCCTGTTCTGGCAGCTGCGCGAGGCCGGTCTCATTGCCGGTATCGAAGACAGCAGCGTGCATGCGCTGGTCGCGCTGATGGACGACGTCAGCCTGCCGCAGTCGCTGGATATCGCCCGTCGCCTGCGCGTGGGCGGCATCAACGCCGAAGTGCAGATGGAGCCGAAGAAGATCGGCAAGCAGTTCCAGTACGCCGCCAAGGCGGGCATCCGCTTCGTGGTGCTGGCCGGTGAGGACGAGCTGGCGCGTGGCGTGGTGGCGGTGAAGGACCTGCTGCGCGAGCAGCAGTTCGAGGTGTCGCGCGACGAATTGGCCAGCACCCTGCAGGTGGAGCTGGAACAGGCCAAGGTCATGCCGTGAAGCGGGTAGTGGCAGGGGCGCTGTTGCTGCTCCTGCTCTGCGCCTGCCGGAGCGATCCGGCGCTGCACAGCGATCGGATCGCTCCGGGACATTACCGGTTGGTGGTTGATCGCTGTCATGTGATCGACCAGCGCCAGCTTGAGCAGGACCTGCGCACGTTGGCCGGCAAGCAGTGTCCAGACGGGGCAGGGGCGCTGGAGGCCGTGCAGCCGATCCCGAGCCGCCAGGGCACCCTGTTGGGGGAGTGCCTGCGCAGCGGGGCCTTGCGCGCCGAGGTGCGTTGCAAGGCGCGATAGCGTCTTGGGTTGCTTTGCTGGCGCCCGCCTGCCGCCCTCCCTTTTTGCTGTGCAGCCGACCATGGGTCGGCTCTACCACGACCGCCCCCCCGACGCCCGCGACCGCGGGCGTTTTTCGTTTTCAGCGACTGAACGGGCCCCACTGTGGGCCGTAGGGCGGTTTGACCCAGTGGCGGCACTTGCGCTAATGTAATAGCACGCTATTACATTGATACGAKGAAACTACGTCCCGTACCCCGCGAGAAAGACGCCCAGGCCGATCTGGCCTCGCTGGCGCGTGCGTTTGCCGCGCTGTCCGACCCGGAGGCGGTTACTGCCTTCCTGCGCGACCTGTGCACCCCGGCCGAGCTGGAGGCGCTGTCCGACCGCTGGAAGGTGGTGCCGCTGCTGCAGCAGGGCGTGCCGTATCGCGAAATCCATGAATTGACCGGTGTGAGCGTGACCACCACCGGGCGCGTGGCGCGCTCGCTGGACCATGGCC
>NZ_JBFULO010000108.1:0-11015 GCF_054049855.1 Stenotrophomonas sp. P5_B8
GGGCTCGCCGCTCCGCAGGCACTGCTGCAGGTGGGCGATCACACGGTCGATGCCGTGGCGTTGGCGTAACTGAGCAATGCGGCTCATGACGGGCTCCGTGTCGGGTGACGTCCAGCATGCGTCGGTGCCCGCCACGGCGCGTGGCCGATCTTGCGCAGTTGCAGGCCCGTCATCGTCGGTGTCGACCGTTGATCGGCACGCGCAACGAGTCTAGCCCGCGCCGCCGCCCTGCGTGGCCAGCACATGCCCCAAGCCGATAGCGCAGCCTCGGCGGCGTCAAAAACCCCACGGCGGACGGCCCGCACCGGCCGCCGTGGGCCCCACCTCTACGCCTTCGCCAACGCCTGCTGCAGGTCGGCCAGCAGGTCGTCGATATGTTCGATGCCGATCGACAGCCGAACGGTGTCTTCGCTTACACCGGCTTTCTCCAGCTCGGCCGCGTCCAGCTGGCGGTGCGTGGTCGAGGCCGGATGGGTGGCCAGCGATTTGGCATCGCCCAGATTCACCAGGCGGGTGAACAACTGCAGCGCATCCAGGAAGCGTGCGCCGGCGGCGCGGCCACCGGGCAGGCCGAAGGTGAGCACGCCTGAGCCGTGGCCGCGCAGGTACTTCTGCACCAGCGCATGCTCAGGATGGTCCGGCAGCGCGGCATAGTTCACCCAGTCCACCTTGGCGTGGTCGCGCAGGAACTGCGCCACCGCCAGCGCGTTGGCGTTGATCCGGTCCATGCGCAGCGCCAGGGTTTCGATGCCCTGCAGGATCAGGAACGAATTGAACGGGGAGATCGCCGCGCCGGTGTTGCGCAGTGGCACCACCCGCGCGCGGCCGATGTAGGCCGCCGGGCCTAGCGCCTCGGTATAGACCACGCCGTGGTAGCTCACGTCCGGCTCGTTGAGCCGGCGGAAGCGCTGCTTGTACTCGGCCCAGGGGAAGCGGCCCGAATCGACGATGGCGCCGCCCAGGCTGGTGCCATGGCCGCCGAGATACTTGGTCAGCGAGTGCACCACGATGTCCGCGCCGAAATCGAACGAGCGCTGCAGGTAAGGGGTGGCCACGGTGTTGTCCACGATCACCGGCACACCGTGCGCGTGGGCGATCTTCGCCACCGCTTCGATATCGGTGATGTTGCCGCGTGGGTTGCCGATCGACTCGACGAAGACGGCCTTGGTGCGGTCGTCGATCAGGGCCGCGAACGCCTCGGGATCGTTGTAGTCGGCAAACCGGGTCTGGATGCCGAACTGCGGCAGGGTATGCGCGAACAGGTTGTAGGTGCCGCCAYACAGCGCACTGGAGGAAACGATGTTGTCGCCGGCTTCGGCGATGGTCTGGATCGCGTAGGTGATGGCGGCCTGCCCGGAGGCCAGCGCCAGCGCGCCGATGCCGCCTTCGAGCGCGGCGATGCGCTGCTCCAGCACGTCCGTGGTGGGGTTCATGATGCGGGTGTAGATGTTGCCCGGCACCTTCAGGTCGAACAGGTCCGCGCCGTGCTGGGTGTCATCGAAGGCGTAGGCCACGGTCTGGTAGATCGGCACCGCCACCGCGCGGGTGGTTGGATCGGGCGTGTAGCCGCCGTGGACGGCGATGGTCTCCGTGCGCCACGGTGATGGGGGACTGCCGTGCTCGGACATCTCGTCTCCTCCGGTTGAACGCTGACGATACCGAACAAAAAACCCCCGCCGGGGCGGGGGTTCATGCCAATGCCGCATGGCGTGAGGCCAAACGGCTATCAGGCCGCAGGCACGGGACAGGATCAGCCCTTCACGAACACCAGCTTGCCTTCGGCTGCGTCGACGCGGATCACATCGCCGCTGAGGAACTCGCCGGACAGGATCTTCTGCGCCAGTGGGTTCTCCATCTGCGACTGGATTGCGCGCTTGAGCGGCCGCGCGCCGTAGACCGGATCGAAGCCGACATTGCCCAGCAGTTGGAAGGCGGCGTCGCTGACCTCGATGCGCAGGCCACGTTCGGCCAGGCGCTTTTCCAGGCCCTGCATCTGGATGCGCGCGATCTGCTTGATCTGCACCTTGTCCAGCGGGTGGAACACCACGATGTCGTCCAGGCGGTTGATGAACTCCGGGCGGAAGTGCGCCTGCACCACCCCCATCACCGCGGCCTTCATCTGCGTGTAGGCCTCCGGGCTGTCATCGCTGCTCATGTCCTGGATCTGGTGCGAGCCCAGGTTGGAGGTCATCACGATGACGGTGTTGCGGAAGTCCACGGTGCGGCCCTGGCCGTCGGTGAGGCGGCCATCGTCGAGCACCTGCAGCAGGATGTTGAACACATCCGGATGCGCCTTCTCCACCTCGTCCAGCAGGATCAGCGAATACGGACGACGACGCACCGCCTCGGTGAGGTAGCCGCCCTCTTCGTAGCCGACATACCCCGGGGGCGCACCGATCAGGCGGGCCACGCTGTGCTTCTCCATGAACTCGCTCATGTCGATGCGGATCATCGCGTCGGTGCTGTCGAACAGGAACTCGGCCAGCGCCTTGCACAGCTCGGTCTTGCCGACGCCGGTGGGGCCCAGGAACAGGAACGAGCCGCTCGGGCGATCCGGATCGGACAAGCCGGCACGCGAGCGACGCACGGCATCGGACACCACCTTGATCGCCTCTTCCTGGCCGACCACGCGGTCATGCAGCATGTCTTCCATGCGCAGCAGCTTGTCGCGCTCGCCTTCGAGCATGCGGTTGACCGGGATACCGGTCCAGCGCGAGACCACCTCGGCGATCTCCTCGGCGGTGACCCGGTCCTGGACCAGCTTGAACTCGGTGGTTTCCACTTCCTGCGCGGCGGCCAGCTGCTTTTCCAGCTGCGGCAACTGCCCGTACTGGATTTCGCTCATGCGGCCGAAATCCTGCCGGCGCTGGGCCGATTCCAGCTCCAGCTTGGCGTGCTCGATCTGCTCTTTGATCTTGGTGGCGCCCTGCAGCGTGGCCTTTTCCGACTTCCAGATTTCATTGAGGTCGGAGAACTCGCGCTCCAGCGCATCGATATCGCTTTCCAGATCGGCCAGGCGCTGCCGCGAGGCCTCGTCCTTTTCCTTCTTGAGCATTTCGCGCTGGATCTTCAACTGGATCACGCGACGCTCCAGGCGATCCAGTTCCTCCGGCTTGGAGTCGATCTCCATGCGGATGCGCGAGGCCGCCTCGTCCATCAGGTCGATGGCCTTGTCCGGCAGCTGACGGTCGGCGATGTAGCGGTGCGACAACGTGGCGGCGGCGACGATCGCCGGGTCGGTGATCTCCACGCCATGGTGCACGGCATACTTTTCCTTCAACCCACGCAGGATCGCGATGGTGTCCTCCACGCTGGGCTCGCCCACCAGCACCTTCTGGAAGCGGCGCTCCAGCGCGGCATCCTTCTCGATGTACTTGCGGTACTCATCCAGGGTGGTGGCGCCCACGCAATGCAGCTCGCCACGCGCCAGCGCAGGCTTGAGCATGTTGCCGGCATCCATCGCGCCATCGGCCTTGCCCGCGCCGACCATGGTGTGCAGCTCATCGATGAACAGGATCACCTGCCCTTCGCTCTTGGCCAGGTCGTTGAGCACAGCCTTGAGGCGTTCTTCGAATTCACCACGGAACTTGGCACCGGCAATCAGCGCGCCCATGTCCAGCGACAGCACGCGCTTGCCGCGCAGGCCTTCGGGCACTTCGTCATTGATGATGCGCTGGGCCAGGCCCTCGACAATGGCCGTCTTGCCCACGCCGGGTTCGCCGATCAGCACCGGGTTGTTCTTGGTCCGGCGCTGCAGCACCTGGATGGTGCGGCGGATCTCTTCGTCACGGCCGATCACCGGGTCCAGCTTGCCGCTCTCGGCGCGCGCGGTCAGGTCGATGGTGTACTTTTCCAGCGCCTGGCGCTGTTCTTCGGCGTTCTCCGACTGCACGCTCTCGCCGCCGCGGATCTTGTCGATCGCCGCGTCGATGCGGGTCTTGTCGGCACCGGCGGCGCGCAGCGCCATGCCCAGCGTGCCGCTGTCGTCCAGCGCGGCCAGCACGAACCACTCGCTGGCGATGAAGGCATYGCCATGCTGCTGGGCCAGCTTGTCGGTGTTGTTGAGCAGGCGGTTGAGGTCGTTGCCGATGGACAGGTTGCCTTCCTGCCCGGAGACCTTCGGCAGCGCATCGAGCGCATCGTTGAGGCGTTCACGCAGCACCGGCACGTTGACCCCGGCCTGGGAAAGCAGCGGGCGCGTGCTGCCGCCCTGCTGGTCCAGCAGCGCCGTGAATACGTGCACCGGTTCGATGATGTTGTGGTCGCGGCCCACGGCCAGCGACTGCGCGTCAGCCAGCGCCTGCTGGAAACGCGAGGTGAGCTTGTCCATCCGCATGGGGAGTTCCTCTTTCGTGTAATGGCCAGCCTGGCTGGCAGATGTAACGGATATGCGGTTGTCGCGCAGTGATTCAAGACACTCCGGGCTGGCAATACAGCGCTCGCACCTCAATATATGCGAATACGTATCATTACTATTCAGCATTCGGCGTTGCCTGGTGTGGCTTTTAGAGTGATTCCCATGCAGCCACGACACGAGATCGTCGGCACGCTGTCCCGTTACCCTCGCCGCCGCAGGGCTGGCTGGGGGTCGCGTGGCCTGCCGGGAAACCGCTGCCGACGTCACCAGGACACCGTCGCCCGCCTGCTGCACGACCGTGACCTGTCGGCCCTGCACGCGCCGCGGGCGTTGCTGGCCACGGTAGCGCGCGGGCTGGCGGCCAACGGGTTCTGGCGCCAGGCCCTGGTGCCTGACGTGCTTCAGCAGCTGGATGCAATGCGCGACGGCCTGCCGGCGCTGGCGCGCCGCATGCTCGTTCTGGCCAGTTCGACGGCCTGCGTTACGACGCCCTCAGCGACCGTCCTTGTCCCCCGTCAAGCGCCGCACGAAACGCGCCCTGCTTTGCTGCCTGCCGCCAACGCGCCGCCCTTCCCACCTCCGGACCGGCGGCAGCGCCCGCCATCAGCCGCGGCTGATTGCCGCGCGGATCGCCCGCAGCTGCTGTTTCACTGCGTGTGACTGCGCGGCGTCCATGCGCAGCAGCAGCTTCTGTCCCACCGAGCGTGCCTGCAGGGCGGGATCGACAAAGCGATAGCGGCCGCGCTCATCGCGCGTCACCGACAACGGGCGCGGCGGCTCCGGTGTCTGCAGCAGGTGGTCGATCACCGCCACCAACCGGTCGTTGAAGTACGCGTTGGGCTGCCCCAGTTCTGCATACGCCTGCTGAAGCAACGGGTAGACGCGCACATAGGCCTTGCCCGCCGCCGCCGCATCCAGCGCGGTAAAGGCCTTCACGTAGGGGGCGTAGCGCGCGGCGTTGGTCGCCGCGATGTGCATCGTGCCATCCCCCGTCTCGACCTGCAGGCTGCCGGGCAACGCACGTACCGCCATCGCGGGCGTTGGCACGCTGGGCTTGTCGAGGTTGTCGATATGGGTGACCACGCGCTGGATCAGATGATCGCGCAACAGCAGTACCAGTGCGCCGTCGCCGTTGAACAGCGACGACAGTGCGTCGAACACCGGCCCATCGCTGTCGGCCAGGGAGGGCAGTGCCGGATCGGCCGCATCCCGGGGATCGACCGGATGCTGGATGGGAGGCGGCGCTGGCGCCGCAGGTGATGCAGGAACGGGCGATATCTTCGTATCCGTACCCTGTTGTGCTGCCGGCGCCTGCACGGGCACCTTTATGTCATCGACAAGACCGCGCAGGGTGTCGCTGAACAACCACGTTCCCGCACCGCCGATCACCACCACACCCAACACCCACGGCCAGATCGCCTTTCCACTCTTCTGCATGTTGCCGTACCTCGCGTTGCACGTGCCTGGACACCGTATGACCCCCGCCATCGGGCGGGGTTCCCTGCGCACCTGCACGACCGCAGGATGCGCGTTGACACCGCATCATCCCGCAGGCGCGATGAACCGCTGCCACGCCCGCCGCCACACACGCTCACGCCCGCGTAGCATGGGCACGCCGATGCTGTGCACTGTTCTTGTGGAGCACCGTGATGCAGTACGAGCTTTACTACTGGACCGGCATCCAGGGCCGTGGCGAGTTCATCCGGCTGGCGCTGGAAGATGCTGGCGCGGCCTACACCGACATGGCGCGCGTGCATGGCGACGCGGTGATGCAGCCGTTCCTGCAGGGCAAGGAAGACGGCCTGCGCCCGTTCGCCCCGCCTTTTCTGAAGAGTGGCAGGCAGGTGATCGCCCAGGTGGGCGCGATCCTGGACTACCTTGCGCCGGAGCTCGGCCTKGTGCCCGAGGCGGCCTCACGCCGTCAGCAGGCGCTGCAGCTGCAGTTGACCATCGCCGACCTGGTCGCCGAAGTGCACGACACCCACCACCCGATCTCCGCATCGACGTACTACGAGGACCAGAAGCACGAAGCCAAGGCACGCGCCGCGGCGATGCGGACCGAGCGGCTGCCGAAATTCCTGGGCTACTTCGAAGGCGTGCTGAAGGACAACGGCGAGCGTCATCCGCTGCGCGAGCACTCTTACGTGGACCTGTCACTGTTCCAGCTGCTGAGCGGGCTGGAGTACATGTTCCCGCGGCGCATGCAGGCGCTGTGGCCCGCGTCGCCGTTGCTGCACGCGCTCAAGGAGCGGGTGGAACGGCGGCCGAACATCGCTGCCTACCTGGCGTCCGACCGCCGCCTTGCATTCAACACCAACGGCATTTTCCGCCACTACCCCGAGCTGGATGGCGACACCTGATTGCCGCACACCGCCCCGGATCGTAATGCCGGCCGCTGGCCGGCCACCGGGCGGTAGCGCGGCCACTTGGCGCCGGCCAACGGCCGGCACTCCCTCCCCGTCGTCAGCGTTCCTGCTTCTGCAACGACAGCAGTGCCAGCAATCCGGCCAGCGCCACGTAGGCACCGGCAAACTGCCACATGATGATCTTCGGCAAGCCCACCAGCTGCCACGGCAGATAGATGCCGCCACGCGGGTCCACCGAGTGGATCAACCCGAACAGGGTGAGCGCCGCCGCCACCAGCAGGAAACCGGAAGAGCGCAGCAGCCTGCCGTCGATCATCGCCACCACCGCGGCGATCCACAGCATCGAGGTGATGATGAAGCCATTGCCCAGAGTGAAGACCACCGCCAGCTCGGGCAGGCCGTGGCCGTCCAGCGTGGAGGTCATCGCCGCCAGTTGCGCCGGTGCGATCCAGCCAGGCGCCTTGATCGCCAGCAGGTAAGCCACCGAGGGCAGGAAGCCCAGCACCATCGCGCCGGCGTGTTCACGCGGGGTGGCCTGGAAGGCCTGCGTGGTGATGTCGATGGCCACGTATACGATGATCGGTGCCAGCACCGCCAACGGCAGCCACTGCACCAGCCCGGAGATTACCCCGAGCATGCCGCCGATGCCCACGAACAGGCCGGTCAGCAGCGTGTAGCCGCTGCGCGCGCCCATGTGCTTGTAGGCCGGCTGGCCGATGTACGGCGTGGTCTGCGCAACACCGCCGCATAGCCCGGCGACCAGCGTCGCCACCGCTTCGACCAGCAGGATGTCGCGGGTGCGGTAGTCGTCACCGGCCGCGCGCGCGCTTTCGGAGACGTTGATACCACCCACCACCATCAGCAGGCCGAACGGCAGCAGCAGCGGCAGGTAGGTGATTGCCGTCGGCAGGCCCTCAATGAAACCCAACGTGGGYCACGGCAGCACCACCTGCGGCGGCGTCCAGTCGGGCACGTGGAAGCCCGGTGCGCCCAGGCCGACCAGGCCGAGGCCGTAATACAGGATCGTGCCGAACACGAACGCGACCAGCACGCCCGGCGCGCGGATCGGCAGCTTGCGCTTGGCGAGCAGCACGTACAGCAGCAGGCCCAGGGTGACGAAGCCGACGATCGGCGAACGCAGGGTTTCCAGCAGCGGCAGGAAGCCCATCAGCACGATCGCGATGCCGGCGATGGAGCCCAGCAGCGATGCACGCGGCAGTGCGCGGGTAACCGCTTCGCCGAAGAAGGACAGGATGACTTTCAGCACGCCCATGATCACCAGCGAGGCCATGCCCAGCTGCCAGGTGGCGATGGCCGCGTCATGCGGCGCCAGACCCTGCGCTTTGAAGGCGAGGAACGCCGGGCCGAGTACCAACAGGGCCATGCCGATGCTAGTGGGCGCATCCAGGCCAAGCGGCATCGCGGTGACATCATCACGCCCGGTGCGCGTGGCCAGGCGTCGCGCCATCCAGGTGTAGAGCACGTTGCCGACCAGCACGCCAAAGGCGGTGCCGGGGAACATGCGGCCGAATACCACGTCGGCCGGGAACTGGAAGATGCTGACCAGCGCCATCGCGATGAAGCCCAGGATCGACAGGTTGTCGACCACCAGACCGAAAAAACCGTTGAAATCGCCGGCGACGAACCAGCGGGGAGGTCCGGAGCGGACGGGAGCGGAGGCGGACATGCGCAAGGACGACCGTGGGGAGGGGGTAGCCGATGGTAGGGCCTCACCGCTCGTAGTAACAGGCACATGGATGGAACGCCGGGGGACATCGGTGCGCCTGCGCAGGGGGCGGACGCCGCTGCGCGCTGACCTGTCCCGGTGGTGCCGGCCGGTGATCGGCTTCCGATATCCCCTGCAGGATTCGGAGGAGCCGGCCAGCGGCCGGCACTACCTGGTCCCTTCGGCATCCCTGCGGCGCCGGCGCTGCCTCAGGGCTTGTTGAGGAAGTTGTTCGCGAGCAGGTCGCGCACGTCGCCCACCCGTCCGCTGAGCAGGGCCTTGGCCGCATACAGCGCGGTGCCGGCTACCTGCTTGGCCTCTACCTGCGGCGGCATCACCAGCTCGGTCGGGCTGGTGTGCACGTCCAGCAGCGCCGGGCCAGGGTGGGCCAGGAAGTCCTGCACCGCCTGCTCCAGGTCCTCCGAGCGGGTCACGGTGCGCCCGTAGAAGCCGATCACCTCGGCCAGCCGGCCGAAATCGGGGTTCTTCAGGTCGGTGTAGTTGTCCAGCAGACCCTCGACCTTCTGCTCCAGCTCGACGAAGTTGAGCGAACTGTTGTTGTAGACCACCACCTTGATCGGCAGGTTTTCCTGCACCGCCGTGAGCAGGTCGCCCAGCAGCATCGCGATGCCGCCATCGCCGGACAGCGAGATCACCTGCCGGCCCGGATACGCCTTCTGCAGGCCCAGTGCCTGTGGCATGGCATTGGCCATCGTGCCGTGCAGCAGGCTGGTCAGGGTGCGGCGACGGCCATTGACGCGGATGTGGCGCAGGATCCATACCATCGGCGAGCCACCGTCGGCGGTGAACAAGGCATCGTCGCTGGCGTAGCGGTTGATCAGCGCGGTCAGGTGCTGCGGGTGGATCAGCTCGCCCTCGCCCGGTTCCTCTTCCTTGGCACGCGTTGCCAGCGCCTTGTCGCGGTGGCTGATGCACTCGTCCAGGAAGCTGCGGTCCTCGCGCGGCGGYAGCAGGGGCAACAGCGCCTCCAGGGTGGGCCCGATGTCGCCGACCACGCCCAGGTTGACCGGATGGCGGCGGCCGAGATGGCTGCCATCGCGATCGACCTGGATCAGCGTGGCCTTGTCCGGGTAGTACTGGCCCCACGCAAAGTCGGCGCCGAGCAGCAACAGCGTGTCGCAGGCCATCAGCGTGTGGTAGCCCGATTCGATGCCGAAGATGCCGGTCATGCCCATGTTGTACGGGTTGTCGTACTCCACGAAATCCTTGGCCCGCGAGGTGTGCGCGATCGGTGCCTTGAGCCGTTCGCCCAGCGCCACCAGTGCGTCATGGGCATGCTCGCAGCCGGCACCCGCATAGATGCCGATGCGCTTGCCATCGGCGATCAGCGCGGCGATGCGCTGCAGTTCGTCATCGCTGGGGCGCAGCACCGGCTGGGTGTAATGCACCGAGAACGGCACATCGTGCTTGACCTCGGCCTCGCTGATATCGGCCGGCAGGATCACCACCGCCACGCCACGCCGGCTGATCGCCGCCTGGCAGGCCAGCGCGACCACGCGGCGCGCCTGCTGCGGGCTGTGCACCTGCTCGCAGAACACGCTGCAGCTGGCATATACCGCCTTGAAATCAACCTCCTGCGGGAACTCCATGCCCAGCTCGGCGGTAACCACCTGGCTGGCGATCAGCACCATCGGCGCGCGGTTGCGGTTGGTCTCGAACACGCCGTTGATGAAGTGCAGGCCGCCCGGGCCGCAGGAACCGGCGCAGGCGGTGAGCTGCCCGCTGATCAACGACTCGGCGCCGGCAGCGAACGCAGCCACTTCCTCATGGCGCATGTGCACCCACTCAATCTCGCTGTGGTGGATGGCATCGGTGACGTAGTTGAGGGTATCGCCGACGATGCCGTAACAGTGACGGACACCGGCAGCCTGCAGGGTTTCAACCACGATCTCGGCAACGCGCTTGCTCATGAGGGAACGTCCACTACCTGGGGGAAGCGTCAGGGTAGACCTGCGAAAGTGATCCCCATGTGCGAACCCGGGCGATCAGATCATGGATTGGCGTTTACCCACCCCACGATGTCGCCTCGCGTCGGGTTGGCATAGCGCACCTTCACCCAACCGTCCTGCTCGTCCAGCAGTTCAACGCGGTCACCGCGCACCAGGTAACGCCGGGTGCTGGTGTCGCCGGGCCGCGCATGCAGCGGCACCCGCGCAGGCACCACCTCGCCGCTGAAGGGCAGCAATGGGCGGTCATTGCGCGGTGCGACCAGACCATCGGAGATGGCGGTCTCCAGTACCTTGCCAGCCGGGTCGTAGGTACTCCAGACCGCCATCGGGCCAGTGTCGGCGGTCTGCTTGACGAAGATCGTCGCCTCCAGCGCATCGCCAAGCATCAGCACGCGTTCGGCGCGATACAGATACAGCCGCCCCGCGTGATAGCGGTACAGGTCCACGTACCACATCGGGCCACTGCGGCAGCTGCTGCTCAGGGTGCGGTTGGCGGCATCCACGTCCAGCCCCATCAGCTCGCCACACTGCGCATGCGAACCGGTCGGCAGCGTCAGCGGCACGAAGCGTCCCTGCTTTGGGTCGAAGCGGTACAC
>NZ_JBFULO010000109.1:0-10920 GCF_054049855.1 Stenotrophomonas sp. P5_B8
GTGTTCGATGCGCAGCATCGCCAGACGGATGCGCGCGCGCGACAGCGGATCGACCGGCATCAGCGGCGGGTGCGGGTAACGTTCGTCCAGGTATTCGCTGACCACCGAGGCCGCGTACAGCACAAGCTCGCGCTCCACCAGGGTGGGCACGGAATGGTACGGGTTGAGGTCGATCAGATCCTCGGGCGGATTCTGCGGGTCGACCGGGACGAAGTCGTAGCTCACGCCCTTGGCCGCCAATACCAGGCGCACGCGATGGCACAGGACATCGTCGTTCGAGGAAAACAGCGTCAGGGTGTTCCGCATGCGTACGCTCGCCGCCATCAAAGGCTCTCCAACGTCCGGTAACCGCCGGTCGTATCGGCGCCGCCAGCCCATTGCCAGCGGTCGTCACAGTACCCGAGTGTGCAACTGCCCATCACAAAAGCCAATAGGCCGATCGACCCCTGATCGGATCGATCGATGCTCGGCGGCGGGATGGCGCTCAGTGCACGTCCTTCCAGTATTCCTTCTTGAGCAGGTACGCCAGGAAGGTGAGCAGCGCAAGGAACAGGATCACCCACACGCCGAGCTTCTGGCGCTTGAGCGCGGCCGGTTCGCCGGCGTACTCCAGGAAGTTGGTGATATCGCGCACCGTCTGGTCGTACTCGGCAGCGCTCACGTTGCCCGGCTGTTCGATCTTCAGCCCGACCACCGGCGCGTCTGCCCCCGGGCTTTCCGGCTTGCCGTGTATCGCGTGCTGCAGGCCCTGCATCTCCCATAGCGGGTTGGGCATGGAGGCATTGGGGAAAAGTCGGTTGTTCCAGCCCAGCGGCCGGGACGGATCGAGGTAGAACGACTTGAGGTAGGTATAGACCCAGTCACTACCTCGCACCCGGGCGATCAGGCTGAGGTCCGGCGGCATCTTGCCGAACCATTTCTCGGCCTGGGCCTTGGGCATGCTTACCGGGATCTGCTCGCCGATCGGGGTGCCGGTGAAGTTGAGGTTGGTCATGACCTCTTCTTCGCTCAGGCCCAGGTCGGCCGCCATCCGCGAGTAGCGCAGGTACTTCAGCGCATGGCAGCCGGAGCAGTAGTTCATGTACAGCTGCGCGCCGCGCTGCAGCGAGGCGCGGTCGCCGAGGTCGTTGCCGGCCTGCAGGGTGGTGCCGCCTTCGGCGGCGCCGGCCAGGCTGCTGGCCAGCATCAAGGCGGCCGCGCAGGCCAGCCGGACAATCCAGTGGTCAGTCATGCGTGGTCACCCGATCCGGTACCGGTTTGGTCCTGTCCAGCCTGGTCCATAGCGGCATGGTGATGAAGAAGGCGAAGTACAGGAAGGTCAATACGCGGCCCACGTAGGTTTCATGTGCGTCGGTGCCGGGGCCGGAGCCGATCACACCGAGCCAGACGAAGCACACCGCGAACACGCCGAGCAGGCCGCGCGAGAGCCAGCCGCGGTAGCGGTAGGACTTGACCCGCGCGCGGTCCAGCCACGGCACCAGGAACAGGATCGCGATGGCCGAGAACATCACCAGCACGCCACCGAGCTTGTTGGGCACCACCCGCAACATCGCGTAGTACGGGGTGTAGTACCAGACCGGCTTGATGTGCTCGGGCGTGACCAGGCGATTGGCCTCGGTGAAGTTGTCGTGTTCCAGGAACAGGCCGCCGAAGGCCGGGGCGAAGAAGATGATGAAGGCGGCGATGATCAGCAGGAACCCGGCGCCCACCCCGTCCTTGAGCGTGTAGTAGGGATGGAACGGGATGCCGTCGGTGGGCGCGGTGGCCGACCAGCGGTTGCCCTTGGGACCCTTCTTGATTTCCACGCCGTCGGGGTTGTTCGAGCCGACTTCGTGCAGCGCGCCCAGATGCAGCACCACCAGCAGCAACAGCACCAGCGGCAGGGCGATCACGTGCAGGGCGAAGAAGCGGTTGAGGGTGGCGTCGCTGGGCAGGTAATCCCCCATGATCCATTCGGTCAGCCCGGTACCGATCACCGGAATCGCGCCGAACAGCGAGATGATCACCTTCGCGCCCCAGAACGACATCTGCCCCCACGGCAGCACATAGCCCATGAAGGCTTCGGCCATCAGCACCAGGTAGATCAGCATGCCCAGGATCCACACCAGCTCGCGCGGTTTCTGGTAGCTGCCATACAACAGCCCGCGGAACATGTGCAGGTAGACCACGATGAMGAACAGCGAGGCCCCGGTGGAGTGCATGTAGCGGATCAGCCAGCCCMACTCCACGTCACGCATGATGTACTCGACGGAGGCGAACGCTTCGGCCGCATCGGTCTTGTAGTGCATCGTGAGGAAGATGCCGGTCACGATCTGGTTGACCAGGATCAGCAGCGCCAACGAACCGAAGTAGTACCAGATGTTGAAGTTCTTCGGCGCGTAGTACTCGGTCACGTGCTTGCGGTAGACCGGCATCAGGCCGGGGGCGCGCGTGTTGACCCAGTCGGCGACGCCGGTGGCGGTGCGGGAAAGGATGTTGGCCATGGTCAAGCCGCCCCCTGCGGGTCAACGCCGATGATGATGGTGTTGTCGTCCTGGTAATGGTGCGGCGGCACCAGCAGGTTGATCGGCGCCGGGACATCCTTGAACACGCGACCGGACATGTCGAAGCGCGACTTGTGGCAGGGGCAGAAGTACCCGCCCTTCCACTGGGGGTCGTACGGCTCGGGGCGGATCTCGGCGACCATCTCCGGCGAACAGCCCAGGTGGGTGCACAGCCCGACCAGGACCGAGACCTCGGACTTGATCGCGCGGAATTCGGGATTCTGCTTGAGCACGTAGGCCGGCTGCTGGTCCTTGACCCCGGATTCGGGATCCTTGAGCCGATCATCCAGGCCGTGCAGCGCGTCCAGGATCGCCTTGGAGCGCTTGACGATCCAGATCGGCTGTCCACGCCATTCCATGACCAGTCGCTGGCCTTCCTGGAGTGCGCTGATATCGGCAATCACCGGAGCACCGGCCAGCTTGGCGCGGGCGCTGGGATTCCAGGACTTGATGAACGGCACTGCTGCAAATCCGACGCCGACCGCTCCGACCACCGCAGTGGTTGCTGAAAGGAATCGTCGACGTCCAGTATCGACTGGATCGTTTACCCCATCGTTGGCCATCCGGCACTCCGATATTGATTTAGGTAGCTTGAGGCTGCCAGCAGACCGGTGGGGGCCAGTCCACATTGAATCAGCCGCGAGTGTAGCTGAACCGAAGTCGGCCACACAACGCGGTACTACGGAACGACATTACGACACGACATTACGGCATGGAGGCCAGCCAGCGCCATGGGCGCGTCGGCTCACTGGGTGGTGGCCTGCGCACCACGGTAGCGTTCGGCCAGCTGCGCCACCCGCTTCACGTAGTACTGGGTCTCACTGTAAGGCGGTACGCCACCATGGCGATCCACGGCACCCTCGCCTGCGTTGTAACCGGCGGCGGCCAGGGTGAGGTTGCCGTTGAAGCGCTTGAGCAGCCAGGACAGGTACTGCACGCCGCCGCGGATGTTCTGCGCGGCGTCGTAGGAGTCGGTAACGCCGAAGCGGCGCGCGGTGGGCGGCATCAGCTGCATCAGGCCCTGGGCGCCGGCGCGGCTGAGCGCGGTCGGGTTGTAGGCCGATTCGGCGTGGATGATCGCGCGGACCACGGCTTCCTCGACCCCGAACTCGCGCGCGGCGGCGGTGATCTCGCTCTGGAACGCGGTGGTGTTGAGCCGCACCGAGCCGAAGTTCACGCCGGGGTTGGCCCCGCAGGCGTAACAGCGCTCGATGAAGGTGTAGTGGATGGTGCGCACCGGGCCGAGGCTGGCCAACTGCGCCGGGCGGGCGCTGGTGTAGTGGCGCACCCCGTCCTTCATGTAGGAGTAGACCTGCCCGCTCACCACGCGGCCGGCTTTGTTGGCCCGCGCGGCCGGGGCCGACGGCGCGCTGAGCACCGTGGCCGATGGCGCCGGGCCGCTGGCGGTCAGGGYGGTGCCGGTGTTGGCGCGATCGGCCTGGACCGGGCTGGCGGGCGCGCTGGCGGTCGCTGTCGGGACCAGTGCAGGCGCTGGCGCGGCGACCGGTGCCGGCGGCGGGGTGTAGCGGCGCGGCGCGCCGCGGTCGGGCCGGTAGCTGCTGACCACGCTGCAGGACGCCCCGGATACGCGCTTGCTGACATAACTGGGCACGCCGTCGGCACCGAGGCACTTGTACAACGTGCCCGCACTGGCCGGCATAGCGGTCAGCGCAGCCAAGGCCAACGCAGCGATCCCCAAGATCCCCTTCATTGTCGGGAGTGTCCCAACTTCGGCGGTGGTTGCCAAGGGGTTGACGCCGGCCGCCAGCGCGGATCGGCCCTGAACCCGTCCGGGGAGTGCTTCCGGCATACAATGCACGGCTCATCGCAGCCAACCGGCTGCCTGCCCGCCCACCCGACTGGAATAAGCGCCATGACCGGGACGCCAGCTTCGACCGCGCCGACTTCGGCCGGCTCCGCCTTGCCTGCCGCCACACCTGATTCGCCCGCCCCCCGCCCCGACCTGATCGCCCTGCCCGGCTCCCGGCCACAGGTGACCGGACCGGTGCGCGGCAAGCTGTACATCAAGACCCACGGTTGCCAGATGAACGAGTACGACTCGTCCAAGATGGCCGACGTGCTGGCCGCCGCCGAAGGCCTGGAGTTGACCGACGACCCGGCCGAGGCCGACGTGCTGCTGATGAACACCTGTTCGATCCGCGAGAAGGCGCAGGAGAAGGTGTTCAGCCAGCTGGGCTACTGGAAGGCGCTGAAGAACAACGGCCGCGGCGTGATCATCGGCGTGGGCGGCTGCGTGGCCTCGCAGGAAGGCGAGGCGATCATCAAGCGCGCCCCGCACGTGGACCTGGTGTTCGGCCCGCAGACCCTGCATCGGCTGCCGGAGCTGATCCGCCAGCGGCGCGAATCGGGCAAGTCGCAGGTGGACATCAGCTTCCCCGAGATCGAGAAGTTCGACCGTTTGCCTGAGCCGCGCGCCGAGGGCGGTTCGGCGTTTGTGTCGATCATGGAAGGCTGCTCGAAGTACTGCTCCTTTTGCGTGGTGCCCTACACCCGCGGCACCGAAGTCAGCCGTCCCTTCGAGGACGTGGTGGTGGAAGTTGCACAGCTGGCCGCGCAGGGTGTGCGCGAAATCAACCTGCTGGGCCAGAACGTCAATGCCTACCGCGGTCCGTATGGGGACGGTGAGTTCGCCGACCTGGGCCTGCTGATCCGCACCATCGCCGAGATCGACGGTGTTGGCCGGATCCGGTTCACCACCTCGCACCCGCTGGAATTCAGCGACTCGCTGGTGGATGCCTACCGCGATGTGCCGCAGCTGGCCAATTTCCTGCACCTGCCGGTGCAGGCCGGCAGCGACAAGGTGTTGTCGGCGATGAAACGCGGTTACACGGCCCTGGAGTTCAAGGCCAAGATCCGCAAGCTGCGCGCCGTGCGGCCGGACATCTCGATCAGCTCGGACTTCATCGTCGGCTTCCCCGGCGAGACCGAGGCCGACTTCGAAAAGACCATGAAGCTTATCGAAGACATCGGCTTCGACCACAGCTTCTCCTTTATCTACTCGCGTCGCCCGGGTACCCCCGCGGCCGATCTGGAAGACACGATCAGCGATGCCGAAAAGCACGCGCGCCTGTCGCGCCTGCAGGCGCGCATCAACGAACAGGCTGCGGCGATCTCGGCCAAGATGGTCGGCACCGTGCAGACCGTGCTGGTGGAAGGGCCCTCGCGACGCGATCCGAACGAGTTGACCGGCAAGAGCGAGAACATGCGCTCGGTGAATTTCCCCGGGCACCCGCGCCTGATCGGGCAGTTCGTCGATGTGGTGATCACCGAGGCGTACAGCAATTCGCTGCGCGCGCGGATGGTGACGAGCTGAGGGCGCGCCGGCCAGCGGCGGCGGCACCTCGGGCCGCCGTTCCCACCAGCGCGCCCCACGCGGCATAATGCCGCGCACCAGGCGCGCGACTGCGCCTGCACCGCCGGCAGTGGGCGGCGGTGCGGGTCTGTTCAAGCTGCAGCAGCGAGGTTCCGGCGCGGACCAGCCGACCCGTCGCAGCCAACGGCACCCATCGGCCGGACACAGACACGACCAGTGACATCGGACGCCGTTCTGCAGGAGGAGATGCGCCGTCGCCTTGCGCACACCTCCGTGAAGAAGAGGTCAGTCAACGCCGCGCTGGTCATGAAATGATCACCTGGCGCAGACCCTTGCCGCCATGGGCGCCACGGTGCTTATCCACATGTTTCTCCAACATCCACCCACAACCGCTGTGGATGAACGCGCGCGGCGTGACGCTTTTTTGACCACGACCGCGGATCGTCTGCCGCACTAGGGCCCACGCAAGCTATCCACAGGTTGCCGCACCGTCCTTGCACAGACACTGTGGAGAACCGCGCCTTCGCTGGCGGCCAACGTGGCTGCGCGCTACCCTGTGTTTCCCATCCCAACGCTGCGGCCGGGTCGCTTCGACCGATGGCTGCCTGACGCAATGACGGCACTTGCACAACGCGACTTCACCCTGGTCCCGGAAGACAACGAACGCCTGGCCAATCTGGCTGGCCCGTTCGACGAGCACCTGCGCCAGATCGAACTCAAGCTCGGCGTGGAGATCGCCAACCGCGGCCCTGTGTTCCGCGTGACCGGCCCCAAGCGGGTGATCGAAGAAGCCAAGACCCTGATCGAGGCCCTCTACGCCGAAGCGGCCGAGGTCACCTTCGACAGCCACGCCATCCACCTGCGGCTGAACCAGGCCAACGTCGAACACGTCGTCGACGGGGCCTATGAGGCGCAGGACGTGACCATCAAGGTCAAGCGCGGCACGGTGCGCGGGCGCGGCGCCAACCAGGCGCGCTACCTGCACCAGATCACCACCCACGACATCAATTTCGGGATCGGCCCGGCCGGTACCGGCAAGACCTTCCTGGCAGTGGCCAGCGCGGTGGACGCGTTGAACGAGTCGCGCGTGCAGCGGCTGATCCTGGTGCGCCCGGCGGTGGAAGCCGGCGAGAAGCTGGGCTTCCTGCCCGGCGACCTGAGCCAGAAAGTGGACCCGTACCTGCGCCCGTTGTATGACGCGCTGTACGAAATGCTGGGCGTGGAAAAAGTGCTCAAGCTGCTGGAAAAAAACATCATCGAGATCGCGCCGCTGGCCTACATGCGCGGGCGCACGCTCAACGATGCGTACGTGATCCTGGACGAAGCGCAGAACACCACCGTCGAGCAGATGAAGATGTTCCTGACCCGTCTCGGCTTCGGCTCGACCGCCGTGGTCACCGGCGACCTGACCCAGACCGACCTGCCCAAGCACGTCAAATCCGGCCTGCGCGATGCGATCGAGGTGCTGCGCGATGTCGAGGGCGTCAGCTTCACCTTCTTCGAAGCCCGCGACGTGGTCCGCCACCCGCTGGTGGCACGCATCGTCAGCGCGTACGACCGCCGCGACCTGCAGCAGGTAAAACCCGGCGCGGAGTAGACGTACACTGTCCACTTCCGATTGATCTGAACTACCGGTATCGCCATGACCAAGGGCCCCGTCCGCCTCGATGTAGCCGTCAGCTACGCCCTGCCCCGTGCCGGGCTGCCCTCGGCGGTGAGCTTCCGCAAGTGGGTTGCCGCCGCGCTCAAGGGCCGCATCCGCGAGGCCGACCTGGCCATCCGCATGGTCGATGCCAAGGAAGGCCAGTCGCTGAACCGGCATTACCGGGGCAAGGATTACGCCACCAACGTGCTGAGCTTCCCGGCCGAGGTGCCCGAGGGCCTGCCCAAGGGCGTGAAATTCCCGCTGCTCGGGGACCTGGTGATCTGCGCCCCGGTGGTCGCGCGCGAGGCGGAGGAGCAGGACAAGCGACTCAACGCCCATTATGCGCACCTGACCGTGCATGGCGTGCTGCACCTGCTGGGCTGGGATCACGAGGACGACAAGGAAGCCGAGGCCATGGAGCAGCTGGAACGCGACATCCTGGCCGAACTGGGCATCGACGACCCCTACGCCAACGAGAACTGAGCCGCCCGCCGGTGACCCACGGATTTTCGATGATCGCCTTCAAGACCGCCTGCCTGGGCCTGCTGGCCCTGCTGCCCGCCACCAGCGTCGCCGCCCCGCTGGACCTGGCCGCCCTGATCGAATGCCGGCAGGGGCTGGCCGACTACAACGCGGTGGCGCCGGTCGTGGCCGACCCGCTCAAGGCGGTAGCCAACGGCCTGCAGCCGCTGCCGCAGTCCAATCAATTCATGAGCGAATTCCGCCTGGCCATGCCCGTGACCGTATTCGGCCAGCAGACCGAGTACATCGCCGTGGCCGGGGCCAGCATCATGGCCATCCTCGACCTGGCCGACCCGCGCCCGATGGCCAAACGGCTGGCGCTGGAGGATGGCGTGGACAACCCGGACAAGTTCATGGCCGGGCGCGAGCTGGTCAGCCGCGACGTCACCGACCCGACGACCGGCGAGCCGATGATCGAATCGGTGATCCTGAGCCTGTCCACCGTCAAGACCCACCCCGGCAAGACCCTGGCCGGCTGCACCTACAGCCTGGACCTGCCGCCGGAGGAGGAACCGGCCCCGGACGCCGCCCCGGGCGCCCCCGCCCCCGGCGGGCCCGTGAAGGCAGCGCCCGCCGGCGGACGCTGACAGCGGCGCGCATCCTGCTAGACTGAATCCAACGCCCGGCTCGCCGGGTGCCTTTTTTTCCAGAGATGTCTGAAGACGACAGTAGTGGCTCCAATGTGGAGCAAAACGAAAAGAAGCGCAGCTGGCTCGAACGCCTGACCTCTGCCTTCTCCGGCGAACCCCACACCCGCGACGAGCTGGTGGCGGTCCTGCACACCGCGCAGGAAGATGGGCTGATCGCCGCCGACACCCTACGCATGATGGAAGGCGCGATTTCGGTCGCCGAGCTGACCGTGGGCGACGTGATGATCTCGCGTTCGCAGATGGTCTCGCTGCCGGTGGAGGCGCCCTTCCTGGAACTGATGAAGCAGGTGGTCGAATCCGGCCATTCGCGCTTCCCGGTGCACGGCGACAACAAGGACGACATCCTTGGCGTGCTGCTGGCCAAGGACCTGCTGCGCGGCGTGGTCGCCGACCACGGTCCGGCCAACGTGCGCGAACTGCTGCGCCCGGCGGTGCTGATCCCCGAAGCCAAGAAGCTCAACGTGCTGCTCAAGGAGTTCCGGCTCTCGCGCAACCACATGGCCATCGTGGTCGATGAGTACGGCGGCGTCGCCGGGCTGGTCACCATCGAAGACGTGCTGGAGCAGATCGTCGGCGAGATCGACGACGAGCACGACGAGGCCGAGGACCACACCGCGCAGATCGCCATCCAGGCCGACGGCCAGTACGTGGTCGATGCGCTGACCGCGATCGAGGATTTCAACGAGCGGTTCGGCGCCGACTTCCCCGACGACGACTACGACACCATCGGGGGCCTGGTCACCGAGGCGATCGGCCACCTGCCCGAAACCGGCGACGAGCTCAGCCTGGACCGCTTCGTGTTCCGGGTGGCGCGTGCCGATGCCCGCCGCGTGCAGGCGTTCCATGTGACCGTGCTGTCGGCGGACACCGACACCGAGGATTGATCAACGCCATGCGGCCCCTGCTGAAGCGGTGGCCGTCGTGCCGCCTGTTGTTCCTGTCGTGGTTGCTCCTCCTGGCCAGTGTCCCGTTCGCGGCGCTGGCGCAGGAGGCTGCCGCCACGTCCTCCGATACGCCGGTCGCAAGCGATGAAGCACCCGCGCCCGGTGTCGCTGCGGACATGTCCCCGGCGCCACGCATTGGCGTGGTGACCATGCAGCCCGGCGAGATCTTCTTCGAGCGCTTCGGCCACGATGCGCTGGTCGTCCTGGACCCGCGCAATGGCCAGGCCATCTCCTACAACTTCGGCTATTTCGATCCGGGCGAGCCGGACTTCATCGGCCGCTTCGTGCGCGGCGACATGATGTACTACCTGGTGGCGCTGCCGCTGGACGAAGACATGTCGTACTACCGCGAGAGCGGCCGCGGCGCCAGCATCCAGTGGCTGGACCTGGACCCGCAGCAGGCCCGCACGCTGGCCGCAGGCCTGGCCGAACGCGCCAAGCCCGAGAACGCGCGCTACCACTACGACTACTACACCGCCAACTGCGCCACGATGGTGCGCGACACCATCGACCAGGCGCTTGGCGGCGGCCTGCATTCGCAGCTGTCCGGTCGCTCGCGTGGCAACACCTACCGCAGCGAATCGGTGCGGTTGGCCTCGCCCTCGCCATGGATGTGGCTGGGCTTCGACATCGGCCTGGGGCCGTTCGCCGACCAGCCACTGTCGCGCTGGCAGGAAGCCTTCGTGCCGATGCGACTGGCCGACGCGCTGCGCCAGGCCCGCAACAGCGAAGGCCGTCCGCTGGTGCAGGCCGAGCAGGAACTGCTGCCGCACCGCATCGCGCCCGAACCCAAGGAATCCCCGCGCCACTGGTGGCCGTGGCTGCTGTGTGGACTGCTGGCCGCCGCGGGCGTAATCGCCCTGCGCACGCGTCGGCGCGTGCTGGGCGGTATCGCGCTGCCGCTGTGGCTGTTCTGCGGCATCGCCGGCGCGCTGCTGACTTACCTGTGGGGCTTCAGCGCGCATCAGGCGGCGTGGGCCAACCGCAACCTGCTGGTGCTCTCGCCGCTGTGCCTGCTGCTGGTTCCCGGCGCGGTCACCGTGCTGCGCGGGCGTGTGCCGCGAGCGTGGTTCCGCATCGTGCTGTGGGCGGTGGCGCTGTCGGCCGCGCTGGGCCTGGTCCTGCACTGGCTGAGCCTGCAGGCGCAGGTCAACCTGCAGTGGATCGTGTTGCTGCTGCCGGTGCACCTGGCGCTGGCGTGGGTGCTGGGGCGTCGTGACTTGCCCGTCACGGGCCGCTGACGCACGATGCCGCCCATGGAAAGTACCGCACCCGTCAATCC
>NZ_JBFULO010000110.1:0-10796 GCF_054049855.1 Stenotrophomonas sp. P5_B8
GCGTCGGCCTGCGGCCGCCCCCTCCCCCTTTATTTCGCCTCCAAGGGCATGGGGACCCAGCGCCCGACCCACCGACCAGCGTAAGAAACGCCTGGCTTCCACCTGCTCACCGCGAGCCGAACCCCGTAGCGGCCGGTAGGTTCCTGGGCAAAATAAAGGAGGAGGCCGCCAGGCCGGGGGACACTACGCCAGGGGCCTACCGGCCGCTACGGGGCCCTCACGCTCGCGACAGCCCCAAGCGGAGACAGACACCACCAGATCCAAACGGCCCTTGACTGCATAGCCACGCGCGTATGGCCGTGCGCGATCTGCGACGGCCCTTGAAACAACACGCTCCCCTTCCATCGAAGAGACGCACTTTTTCAGCCTGTGCTCACCGCGCTGACAGGCTGCAGCGTGCCCCGATACGCAGCGATCAGGCCGATCATCGGTGCGGCAATCTCCACGTCGAACACGAAGTGACCCGCGCGCTCGGTCTCAAACGTGTGCCCGCACGGCA
The DNA here is from genome assembly GCF_054049855.1 of Stenotrophomonas sp. P5_B8. Taxonomy (NCBI): domain Bacteria; kingdom Pseudomonadati; phylum Pseudomonadota; class Gammaproteobacteria; order Lysobacterales; family Lysobacteraceae; genus Stenotrophomonas; species Stenotrophomonas sp. P5_B8. The sequence continues at coordinate 500 of NZ_JBFULO010000110.1, forward strand.
GCAGCGCCTTCGGCAACGGGACACCCAGGCATGACCAGCGGCGTGTCACCAAGTACAGGCGATCGTCTTCCACCACCAGCGCGAGCGCAACCTCCACGATGCCGAAGCGTTCGACCAGCAGCTGCTCGTTCCTGCCCTGCCCGCGCCACTGCAACGACGAAAACCTGCGCCCGGCGAAATCGCGGGTCCAGCGCTCGCCACCCCGCTCGGGGGCGAATGCCACGCTGACCGGCACCGCCGCCGCGGCCGGCGGGAAGCCGAACACGGCACCGACGATCCGCGCCAACAGCCCCTTGCCGCGACGCACCTCGCCCACGCCTTGCCAGCGCCTGCCCTCGCTGCTGTCATGCAGCGCCTGCACCTGTGGCGGCAGAGCGTCGAAGGCGCTGCCAAGCAGCTGCCGATACAGGCTGGCACCGGGCGTCTCGCTCCGGAACCCGGTATGGATCGAACGCCCTTTGAACAAACGCTGGTAATCGGACAACGCCAACGCGTGCGTGGCCGGGCGCGCACCGTCGGCCGGCCGCTCCCCAACCAGCAGCTTGCGCACCACCGCCTCGATCGCCATCGACGGGATGTAGGGGCCATCGTCGCCCTCGGCCAGCAGGTGCCAGCTCTGTTCAACCTCGACACCGTTGGCGATCCCGCGTGCGCGGACGTACATCCCGCCGCGATGCTCACCGAACTTCATCAGGTTGAGCACGCTGTAGAACACCCGCGACAGCGGCACCAGCGAGGGCAGGTGCAGCCGCGCCCGTGCCTTGGCCAGCAGGTTGAGTACCCGGTGCAGCACCTCCGGCACCGGGCCGGCGCCCATCCAGATATCGGTCATCGTCGGGTGTTCGGGTGGCAGCACCTGCAGGTCCGGCACATCGACCAGCGAGAAATGCAGATTGCGCAACGGCAGCCTGCCCGGCACCGCGACGGTGAAGCGCCGGCTTTCGGCCAACCCGATGCCATGGCCCGGCCGACCGTTGCGCTGCAGTTTCACCGGCGCACCGGCGTAGCCGACCACCGCGCGCATTACGTTGAGCCCGATACCGGCATACGGCGACGGCGCGATGCCACCGTCCACGCTGACGATGTCCATGTGCCTGGCCATCTCGCGCAGCACCGCGGCGGTCAGCACCGGGAAGCTGCTGACCCCGGACAACACATACACGCCGGCCGCCCTGGCCGCCGCATCGAACTGCGCCACGCCGAACACGAAATCGGCCGCATCGGCGAAATCCAGATAGGAAATGCGTGCGGCGATGCAGGCTTCGATCACGCGGTAGGGATGCGCGCCGTAATCCTGGAATGGACCGGAGGCGTCCACCAGCAGGTCCGGTCGTTCGGCCTGCAGCACCGGCTCGATGCGTTGCCGGTCGACCTTGAGCGGCCGCACCTGCGGCGCGCCCACGTAATCGGCGCAGAACGCGGTCGCTGCCTCCAGGTTGCGCCCGCAGATCAGCAGCTCCAGACCGGGCAGGTCCGACAGCAGCCGCGCCAGCCGGCCGCCGAACACGCCGTAGCCCCCCAGGATCAGTATTTTCACGATGGAAACATCCTTGCTTCAGTCGATTGAACGGTCTGGATACGACGAAGGGCACCCTCGGTGCCCTTCGTTGGAGTCCGCTGCGGCGTCAGCGGACGCTGCGCAGGTGGTTCTTTTTACGCGGTCCACTGGGTGGGCGCTTGTTGAACGGCGGTTGTCCGCGCCAGTAGCGGATCAGCAGCCAACCGAACAACATGCCCCCCAGGTGCGCGAAGTGGGCCACGCCCGGCTGCCAACCGGTGGCACCGAGCACCAGTTCCATCACGCCGAACACAATCACGAAGGTGCGCGCCTTCATCGGGATCGGCGGGAACAGCAGCATCACGCGCTGGTTCGGGAACAGCATGCCGWASGCSAGCAGCAGSCCGAACASGSCACCGGAYGCGCCGAGCACGGTGACCGGGTCAGCCATCATTGCCCCGACCAGCAACTGGCACACGCCTGCACCGGCCACGCACACCAGGTAATAGGTCAGGAAGCGCCTCTCGCCCCAGGTCTGCTCCAGCGCCGCACCGAACATGAACAGTGCAAGCATGTTGAAGAACAGATGGCCGAAACTGCCGTGCAGGAAACCGTAGGTGAGCAGCTGCCACGGCTGGAAGTTGCCGCCCGGTGAGAACGGATCGAAACCGCCGCGCAGCGGTTGCAGCATGAACGGCTCGAAGGTGCCGTTGCCGAGCAGGAAAGGCTGCTGCAGCAGGAACAGCACGATGTTGGCGATCAACAGTGCCTTGGTGACAGTGGGCAGTCGCGGAAACATGAGGGCATCCTTTGGAACTGCGCCCATCATAGCCGCAGCACCCTGCCCCGGGACCGCCCCGGCGCGACGCATTCAACCGCGAGGGTGCCGCGTTTCCAGCCTCAGCCGGGCCCCCACAGCGCCGCATCCAGATCATCGCCGCCGCTGCGCGGCATGTGTTTGACCCGCCCGCGCTCGATCGCCACGCCTTCGGCACGCAGCCGCTGGCTCTGCTCTCTCCAGCCGTGCGAGCCTTCCGGCATGGCGATACGTCCGTCCGAGCGCAGCACGCGGTGCCAGGGCAGGTCCGGGTCTTCGTTCATGCCGAGCACGCGCGCGGTCAGCCGCGCCCGGCCCGGCAAGCCGGCCTTGGCAGCGACCTGGCCATAGCCCATCACCTGGCCACGCGGAATCGCCCGTATCACCGCGAGGATGCGTTCGCGCGCCTGCGCGGCCGCGTCTTCGGGGGCCGCCGCGGCCGGCGTCATGCGCGGGCGCGGCTGACCAGCAGCACGCCGACCAGCACCAGCGCCGTCCCCAGGATCTGCCAGGGGCCCATGGGTTCGTCGAGCAGCCATAGACTCATCACAATGGTGGATACCGGCCCGAGCATACCCACCTGCGCGGCCAGCGACGAGCCGATCCGCTTCACCGCCAACATGATCGCCATCACCGGCAGCACCGTGCACAGCGTGGCGTTGATCAGCGACAGCCAGTACACCGGCACCGGCGCCTGACCCAGCGCCACCAGCGGGTGCAGCAGCGCGAAATGCAGCACGCACAGCACGCAGGCCACGCAGCTGGCATACGCGGTGAGGCGGATCGCACCGATCCGTGCCACCACCTGGCCACTGCCGAACAGATACAGCGCGTAGCTCAGCGCACTGGCAAACACCAGCGCACTGCCCAGCAGGATGCGTCCGCCTTCCAACTGCAGGTCGTGGCCGAACGCCAGCAGCACGCCGAGGTAGCTCAGCCCAAGGGCGATCAGCTGCCAGCGGCCGGGGCGTTTTTTCAGCAGGACCAGGCTGATCAGCAGGACCAGGGTGGGATTCAGGTACAGGATCAGCCGTTCCAAAGTCACGCTGATGTATTGCAGGCCCTGGAAGTCCAGCAGGCTGGACAGGTAATAGCCGGTGAAGCCCAGCCACAGCACGCGGCCACGATCGGGCCATGACAGTGCGGTGGCACGGCGCGCCGACCACACCGCCAACAGCGCGAACAACGGGAACGCCATCAGCATGCGCAGCGCCAGCAGCGTGGTTGCATCCACGCCATGCCGGTAGGCCAGCTTCACGATCACCGCCTTGCCGGATGCAGCAACGGCACCGACGGCGGCCAGCGCGATGCCACCGGCGGCGATGCGGCTGGAGGATGTCGGGAGCGAGGAAACAGTGGGCGGCATCGGGACAGCGGCCGCGCGGCGCGGCTGGAGGACAAGGGGGGGCTTGGATTGTCGCACGCCTGCGGCAGCGGGCCGGTCCACCCGGCGCGCCTGCCGCAGCGGGCCCGCCGCCCGCCGCGGTAGAGCCGGGCCATGCCCGGCTGCGCTTGGCAGGGGGTGTCCGCGCGCACGAAGGTGGGGCGTTGCCGAACGTACCACCGGATCATTGGTGCGATTGCCACGCATGGCGTGGCACTACCTGGATTGTTGGTGATTGCCGCCCGCTGATGCGCGTTCAGCGCATCAATACGACCTCTTCGGCGGAGGTCGGATGGATCGCCACGGTGTCGTCGAACTGCGCTTTGGTCACGCCCATCTTCACCGCCAGCGCGAAACCCTGCAGGATCTCGTCGGCCGACTCGCCCAGCAGGTGCACGCCGACCACGCGTTCGTCCTCGCCCACGCAGACCAGCTTGAACAGGCTGCGCTGGGTGCCATCGGACAGCGCCTGCAGCATCGGGCGGAAGTTGCTGCGGTACACGCGGACATCCCCGTGCTTCTCGTGCGCCTCTTCCTCGCTCAGACCCACCGCACCCAGCGCCGGGTGCGAGAACACCACGCTGGCAACATTCTCATAGTCCATTTTCGCCTGCGGCTGGCCACCGAACAGGCGGTCCATCAATTTGCGCGCAGCGGCGATCGCCACAGGCGTCAGGCCGACCTTGCCGGCGATGTCGCCCACCGCATGCACGCTGGGCACCGCCGTGGTCTGCCACTCGTCGACCTCCACCTCACCCTTGTCGCCGATCACGATGCCCAGTGCTTCCAGCCCCAACCCGGCACTGTTGCCGCGTCGGCCGGTGGCGAAAAACAGCTGATCGAACACCGCTTCGTGCGGGCCGTCGTGGCCATAGGCAGCAACCGCATCGCCGTCGCGGCGCAGCTCACGCAGGCGGTAATCGAAGTGCACCTGTACGCCCTGGTGGCGCAGGTTCTCGGCCAGCTGCGCGGTCAACTCGGCGTCGAAGCGCTCCAGCAACCGCGACCCGCGCACCAGCAGCGTGACCTTGCTGCCCAGTGCCTGCAGCAGCCCGGCCAGCTCGACGGCGATGTAGCCACCCCCGACGATCGCCACGCGCTCGGGCGCGCTGCACAGGTTGAAGAAATCATCGGAGACCGCACCCAACTCCGCGCCGGGAATATCCGGACGCTGCGGATGTGCGCCGGTGGCGATCAGCACGTGCGCGGCACTGATGCGCACCCCGTCGCTGCATTCCACCGTGTGCGCATCGACCAGGTGGCCGCGACGCGGTACCCGCACCACGTTGTTTTCGTTCAGGCGCTTGAGGTAACTGGCGTGGATGTTGGCGATGTAGGCCTGGCGATGCACCACCAGTTCCTTCCAGTCCAGCGCCGGCCGTACCGGGACGTCGAAGCCCATCGATGCGGCCATGCCGATCCTTCCCGCCAGGTCGGCGGCCAGCCACATCGCCTTCTTCGGCACGCAGCCAACGTTGACGCAGGTGCCCCCCAGCTCGCCCGGCTCCAGCATCGCCACGCGCTGGCCGTGCTGCGCGGCGCGGAACGCGGCGGCCAGTCCGCCAGAGCCACCGCCCAGCACGATCAGGTCATAGTCGTAGTGCTTGCTCATTGGAATCGCTCAACTTGGTAAGGGGCAGGATCCCGCGTCGGCGCGGCGCGGCGGATCCCATCAGGCCGCCGTTGTCCCATGCCAACGCGCATGCGGATGACGAGGATGCCATGTCCGGCCGCGAGCCAGACGTGAGGATGTGCAGGCACGCGGTCGAGCATTGGCAGGTCATCGACTGCTGCGCTCAGCGCTGCGCAGTCGTCGCCCGGCGCAGCGGTGGCCACTGCAGATAGGTCATCGCCCGCCACCCCCATTCCAGCGGACCGAAGCGGAACTGTCGCAGCCACAGATGGCTGAGCATCACCTGCAGGGCGAACACCCCCAGCGCGAACGGCACCTGCCACGCACGCGGCAGCTGTTCGAACGCACCCAGGCCATAGCCGTAGAACACCCACGTGCACAGCAGCGACTGCAGGATGTACTGGGTCAACGCCATCCGACCGACGGGGGCCAGCCAGCGCAACGCGGCACGTGCGCGCACGATCCAGGCCAGGTAGCCCAGACACATCAGCAGCGAGGCCACCGAGCCCATCGCGAAGGCCGCGCCACTGGCCGGCGTGAACGTGCCCGGTGCGAGGTAAGGCTGCCAGACCGCGCTCACCAGCATCACCACCAGACCGACCGGCAGCGCGCCCCAGCGCAACGCGCGGTACAGGCGTTCGAAGCGCTCGGGCGTGGCCAGCGCACCACTGCGCGCGAACCAGCTGCCAATCAGGAACATGCCCAGCACTTCCGGCCCGACCACCACGATCGCACTGAGCTGGGCGCCGAAGTCACGCAGACGCTGCAGCACCGCCTGCGCGTAGCTGCCGTGGCCGTAGGCCTGGCGTTGCAGTTCGATGGTCTGCTGCGCGCTGTCAATGGCGGCACGCGCCTGCGCACTGCCCGGGTCCACCTGCGCCTGCTGCCCCATCATCGCGCCGAGCAGCAGCATCAACGCTGCCGCGCCCAGATAGGTCAGCACGCCCATGGCCGGCAGCCAGCGCGTGGGGGCCTCGCGACAGGCCAGCAGTGCCACGGCGACCAGCGCGTAGATCACCAGGATGTCGCCGGACCAGACCAGCAGCGCATGGCACAGGCCTATCAGCAGCAGGCCCGCAGTGCGCCGCAGGTAAAACGGGGCGAACGCGCGCCCGGCCGCATCGGCGCGCTGGGCCATGATCGCAAAGCCGGCGCCGAACAACAGCGAGAACAACGTGAAGAATTTGCCCTGCACCAGCACGTAAATGGCCGCGTCGACCCCGTAATCCAACCCGTGCCACTGCGGATCGATGCCGGTGAAGGCCAGATCCAGCGGTCCGCTGAAGGCCTCCATGTTCATCAGCAGGATGCCCAGCAGGGCGAACCCGCGCAGGATGTCCAGCACCGCGATGCGCTCGCCGACGGCGACCGGCTGCAGGGGAAGGGAAGCGGCGTTCACAGGCAATCCGTGGATCTGGGCAGTCATTATGCCGTCGCGCCACGCGCGCGGGTCGCCCTGTCGCAGATACGCAACGGCCCGCCGAAGCGGGCCGTTGCATCACCTTCGATACCGGCCATCAATGCCGGTCGCAGTGGTTACTGCTTAGTGCTGGTGGCCGCCATCGCCATGCACGTGGCCGTGCTCGAGTTCTTCGGCCGCGGCGGCGCGCACGTCGACGATCTCGACCGAGAAATACAGGTCCTTGCCGGCCATCGGGTGGTTCAGGTCGACGTCGACCACGCTCATGCCGACCTTCTCCACGGTGACCGCGCGCGGGCCGAAGTTGGTCTGCAGCACGACCTGCTGGCCCGGAATCAGCTTGGTGGTGCCGAAATGCTTCTTCGGCACGCGCTGGGTCAGGCCTTCGCGGCGCTCGCCATAGGCGTCGGTGGCCTTGACGTCCACCTCGAAGGTGGCGCCGGCTTCCTTGTCCATCATGGCCGCTTCCAGGCCCGGGATGATGTTGCCGTGGCCGATCAGGATCGCCAGCGGATCACGGTCCTTGGAGCTTTCGATCGGCTCCTGGCCCTGCTCGGCAACGGTGTAGTGGAAACGGACGACGCTGTCTTTTTCGATCTTCATGCGCAACTCTGGCTGGTCGCTGCCGATGGCAGACGGGTGGGGCGGGTTGTTCCCCGCCGGATACGCCGCCATCATGACGGCCTTCTGAGGCCGCGCATTATCCGGTACATCATGCAGCTGACGCCAGTTTTGCCCGTCCTCCGCTTCGCCCCCCGCCTCGCCGCGCTGGCCGCCGTCGTGCTGTTGAGTGCCTGTGGCGGCGGCAAGACCACCCGCCCGAGCGCCCCGCCCGCCTCCACCCAGGTCTGGCCCACCGTGGTCCCCAACGACCCGCAGGCGGCCAACGCGGTGCTGATGCGCGCGATCGGACTGGTCGGCACACCCTACCGTTACGGCGGCAACACCCCCGAATCCGGCTTCGACTGCAGCGGGCTGGTGGCCTATGTCTACCGCGAGATGCTCGACCTGAAGCTGCCCCGCACCTCGCGCGACCTGGCCGCGGTGCAGGGTCCGAAGATCGATCCCCAGCGGCTGGCGCCGGGCGATCTGGTCTTCTTCGGCAGCCGCGGCAGCGTGTCCCATGTCGGCATTTACGTCGGCGAAGGTCGCTTCGTGCACGCCCCCAGCACCGGCGGAACGGTCCGACTGGACTCCCTCGGCGGGCCGTACTGGAAAGACCACTACACCGGCGCGAAACGCGTCCTGCACTAAGCTGAACAGGGGTAAGGGTCAAATTTGTGATGCAGATCACACGTTTGTAAACGAAACTTTAACGAAATTTGTACCTAATCACTGCGCTTACACGGCATCATCACCCATCGTTTTTATTCAGTGACCGCCGCGTGACGACAGCCGACCTGATCACCCAAGGCCACACCGCCGCTTCCCGGCGCAGCATCCGCCCCGTTTTCCTTGCCATTGCGCTCTGCCTTGCCAGCCTCCCGGCCTGGGCACAGACCGCACCGGCCACCGCTGTAGACGCCGCTCCGGCTGGCGCCAGCACGCCCGAATCTTCCGCGATGGCAAAGCCCAAGGCTGATGCCCCCGCCCGCAGCAAGGCCGACGCCGCTGCCAGTGCCACCCTCGCCGCCCTGCTTCCACACTTGGCGGCCAACGACACCATTCCCCTGATGGACCGCTCGGCGATGTTCGCCGGCGACCTCAGCCGCCTGCTCGCCAATTACGACGCCAGCAGCGGTGCCAACGGCGCCGTGGTCGGCGGCGCGGCCGACAACGGCAAGGTGCAGTCGCTGCTGCGCCGCGCGATGACCCTGCTGGGCACCCCGTATCGCTGGGGCGGCACCTCGCCGGACAGCGGCTTCGACTGCAGCGGCCTGGTCGGCTACGTGTTCCGCACCGCCCTGGGCATCGAGCTGCCGCGCGTCTCGCGCGAGATGGCGCACGACGGGGAAGCCGAGCWGATCAACGACCGCAACGCACTGGCTGCCGGCGACCTGGTGTTCTTCGGCCGCAAGGGCCGGGTCGACCATGTCGGCATCTACGTCGGCGAAGGTCGCTTCCTGCACGCCCCCAGCACCGGCAAGGACGTCCGCGTGGACAGCCTGATGACCGGCTACTGGAGTGCCAAGTTCATGCAGGCCCGCCGCGTCGACCTCTGAGGCCAGAACTGCCGGATCCTGAAAAAGCCGCTGCCCTGCAGCGGTTTTTTTTTGCTTCTTCCCCCAGCACGGCGGCACCCGTGTGCCCGGAGTAGTCCGGGGGGCGGTGTTGAATCTGGTGCTCTCTCCGCTCGGGGTTGTCGCGAGCGGAAGGGCCCCGTCGCAGCCGGTAGGCCCCTGGCGCAAATGTCCCCCGGCCTGGCGGCCTCCTCCTTTATTTTGCCCAGGGGCCTACCGGCCGCGACGGGGCTCGCTTGCGGCAAGCAGGCCGAAGCCAGGCTTTTTTGACGGCCGTCGGTGGGTCGGGCGCTGGGCCCCTATGCCCTTGGAGGCGAAATAAAGGAGGAGGGGGCGGCCGCAGGCCGACGCCGGGGGCGTCGCCGGAAAGGGCATGGGGGCCCAGCGCCCGACCCACCGACGGCCGCCTACGCAGTTGCCCTGGCCGCTTCCGCCCCCAACCGGCGTTGTCCMTCATGTTGTTCAAGCAATTGCCAGTACACCCAGTGCCTGCCGGCGTTCCGGCCGGCCGCGGACCCGGACGTGGGGCGGCACGTCCACGGCCACCAGACCTGCAGTGAATTCCGCCTGTGATCCTTTTCAGCAAGGTGACGCATGGCGGCAGTCCCTGATCTCCCGTCCCGGTGTGTGATCTGGTTTGGGCAACCGCAACCGGCCGAACGCGCAGTGCTTGCGGCCGCAGGCTGGCAGGTCCGCGGCGTGGCCACCGACGACTGCGTGGCCATCGGCATGCGCGGCAACGATCAGGTCGTTGGCCTGCTGGACCTGCGCGGCGCGCTGCCGGCCAACCTGGCCCGGCTTGAGACGCTGCTCGAGGAGCACCGCCACATGACCCTGCTGGCCATCCTGCCCGCCGGCGCAGCGGCCGCCCCCCCCGCCCTGCAGCCCCTGCTGGCCGCCTGCACCGAAACGTGGACCGCGCCGATCGAACTTGGCCGCATCGTCCAACGCCTGCAACAGCTGTCCGGCCAGGCCGCGCACCCCGTCGCACACGGCCCCCAACATCTCATTGGCGAGAGCGCCGTCCTGCAGGTCACCCGCGCTGCGATCCGCAAGTTCGCCCCGGTCGACCTGCCCGTGCTGATCACCGGCGAAACCGGCACTGGCAAGGAGCTGGCTGCGCAGGCACTGCACGCGCTCTCGCCGCGTCATGACCGGCCTTTCCTGGCGGTGAACTGCGGTGCGATCCCGGCCGCGCTGGTCCAGTCCGAGCTGTTCGGCCACGAGCGCGGCGCCTTCACCGGCGCAGCGGGCCGGCGCCTGGGGCTGTTCGAGACCGCCAACGGCGGCACCGTGTTTCTCGATGAAATCGGCGATCTGCCGCTGGATGCACAGACCAACCTGCTGCGCGTGCTGCAGGAAGGC
>NZ_JBFULO010000111.1:0-10787 GCF_054049855.1 Stenotrophomonas sp. P5_B8
GCTGTGGCCCGAGTTCGACGCCGCCGTCCTGCAGCAGGCGCTCGACGCCTACGCCGCACGTGAGCGCCGCTTCGGCCTGACCAGCGCCCAGATCGCCGCCCTGGCCACCGAGAGCTCCACCCCATGACCAAAACCCGAGTCATCGCCGCGCTGATCATGGCGCCGGTCGCCATCCTCGCCATCCTCATGCTGCCTACCCAGTGGCTGGCCGCCGCCGCCGCCGCCGTGTTCCTGATCGGGCTGTGGGAATGGCTGAAGCTGGCCGACGTGGACGACACCCTCGCCCGCACCGTGCTGCTGGTCCTGAACCTGCTGCTGATGGTGCTGATGGTGTGGGCCGGCGACGGCTCGCTGGTGCTGTACCAGATCGCGGCGCTGGTCGGCATCGGCTGGTGGCTGATGGCCCTGCTGTGGCTGCGTTTCTTCACCTTCGGGGCCAGCCCGAGCAGCCCGGCGCGTGCGCTCAAGCTGCTGGCCGGAACCCTGGCGATCGTCCCGGCGTGGGCCTCGCTGGTGCTCATCCATGCCACCGGCGAGAACGGCCATCTGTGGCTGCTGACCGCGCTGGCGGTGGTGTGGGCCGCCGATTCAGGTGCCTACTTCGCCGGCCGCACCTTCGGCCGCACCAAGCTGGCGCCCCGGATCAGCCCCAACAAGACCTGGGAAGGCCTGGGCGGCGGCATGGTCGCCGGCCTGATCGTGGCGCTGGGCTTCGGCTGGCTCGCCGGTGTCGACAGCGGCCACGTGGTCGGCCTGATCGTCACCGCCGTGGTCACCGTGTTCGCCTCGGTGCTGGGCGACCTGTACGAGAGCCTGATCAAGCGCCACGCCGGCGCCAAGGACTCGGGCCACATCATTCCCGGCCACGGCGGCGTGCTGGACCGCATCGACGGCGTCCTTGCCGCGCTGCCGGTGTTCGCGCTGGGCAAGGAAATTTTCGGATTCTGATCATGGATGCTGTCAACCGCCCCCGCCGGGTCGCCGTGTTCGGCGCCACCGGCTCGATCGGCGCATCCGCGCTGGATGTGATCGCGCGCCATCCGGACCGCTACCAGGTCACCGTCCTGGCCGCCGGCCGCCAGGTGCAGGCGCTGGTCGCGCTGTGCGCCGCGCATCGGCCCGCGCATGCGGTGATCGCCGACGAAGTGCTGTTCGCCGCGCTGCGCGATGGCCTGCGCGACGCCGGCCTGGCCACCCAGGCCCATGCCGGCGCGGCCGCGCTGGATGCGCTGGCTGCCAGCGACCAGTGCGACACCCTGGTGGCGGCGATCGTGGGCGCGGCGGGACTGTCCTCAACCCTGGCCGCAGCCGCGGCCGGCAAACGCATCCTGCTGGCCAACAAGGAATCGCTGGTGCTGGCCGGCGAACTGCTGATGCGCCAGGCCGCCGCCGGCGGCGCCGAAATCATCCCGATCGACAGCGAACACAGCGCGATCTTCCAGTGCCTGCGTTCGCGCGATGCCAGCCTCGAGGGCGCCGGTGTACGCCGGATCCTGCTGACCGCCTCGGGCGGTCCGTTCCGTGGCCGCAGCCGCGCGCAGCTGGCCGAGGTCACCCCGGCGCAGGCCGTGGCCCACCCGAAGTGGTCGATGGGCCCGAAGATCTCGGTCGATTCGGCGACGTTGATGAACAAGGGCCTGGAAGTCATCGAGGCCCACCACCTGTTCAACGTCCCCGGCGCGCGCATCGAGGTGCTGGTGCATCCGCAGAGCCTGGTGCACTCGCTGGTCGAGTTCATCGACGGCTCCACCCTGGCCCAGCTGGGCCTGCCCGACATGCGCACCACCCTGGCCGTGGGCCTGGGCTGGCCGCAGCGGATCGACTCGGGCGTCGGCGGACTGGACCTGCTGACCCAGGGCCGGCTCGATTTCGAGGCGCCCGACAATGACGCTTTTCCCTGTCTGGGCCTGGCCTGGCAGGCGATGGCCGCCGGCGGCACGGCGCCGGCCATCCTCAATGCCGCCAATGAAGTGGCGGTTTCAGCGTTTCTTCAGGGTCAGGTCGCTTTCCTTGCCATTCCGGCGCTGGTGGCTAACGCTCTTTCAACACTGTCGGTCGAGTCCGCCGATACACTTGAGGTCCTGCTGGCCGCCGACCAGCGTGCCCGCCTGATCACCCAGACCGCCATCGACCACGCCTGAATGCCCTTCCCGCCGTCCTCCAGCACTGTTCACCATGGGTGAGTTCATCGGATCTGTCTGGTGGATGATCGTCAGCCTTGGCGTGCTGGTGACGTTTCACGAGTTCGGCCATTACTGGGTGGCCCGCCGCTGCGGGGTGAAGGTGCTGCGCTTCTCGGTCGGCTTCGGCCGACCGCTGTGGATGCGCCGCAACCGCGACGGCACCGAGTTCGCGATCGCCGCGATTCCGCTCGGCGGCTACGTGAAGATGCTCGACGAGCGCGAGGTCGAGGTACACCCGCACGAGCGCGGCCTGGCCTTCAACCACAAGACCGTCTGGCAACGCATCGCCATCGTCGCCGCCGGCCCGATCGCCAACCTGCTGCTGTGCATCGCCCTGCTCTGGGCGATGTTCGTGCTCGGCCGCCAGGACTATTCAGCCACCATCGGCCGCACCACCGGCATGGCCCAGGCCGCCGGGCTGCAGGCCGGCGACCGCGTGCTGAGCGTGGATGGCCGCGCGGTGGCCACCGCCGGTGAAGCCAGCATGGCCCTCACCACCGCCGCCATGGACCGCCACGACGCCCGCGTCGAGGTGCTCGACAGCCTGGACCAGACCCGTACTCGCAGCCTGCCGCTGTCGCAGCTGCCGACCGGCTTCAACGAGCGCCAGGTGCTGTCGCTGGCCGGCGTGGGCTGGCTGTCCTCGCTGCAACCGGCGCAGGTGGACAAGGTCCTGCCCGATTCCGCCGCGCAGGGCGTGGTGATGCCCGGCGACCTGATCGTGGCCATCGACGGCCAGCGCATCGACGGGGCCGACCAGGTGCCGGCGCAGATCCGTGCGCTGGGCCAGCGCGGCGGCCCCGGCATGATCGAAGTCCAGCGCGGCGGCGAACGCCTGGCCCTGGAGCTGACCCCACGCCAGGGCAAGGACGCACAGGGCGCGCCGGTCTGGCAGATCGGGATCGGCTTTGCCCAGCCCAGCGCCCCGGTCTATGACGCCAAGCTGCAGTATGGTCCGCTGGCCGCGGTACCGGTGGCGCTGCGCGAAACGGCGCGGATGGCCGGCGACTCGCTGGGCATGATGCGCCGCATCGTGACCGGCAACGCCTCACTGCAGAACATTTCCGGCCCGGTCACCATTGCCCGGGTGGCCAATGTCTCGGCCCAGCGCGGGGCGGACTGGTTCCTGTATTTCCTGGCCCTGCTGTCGCTGAGCCTGTGCATCATCAACCTGTTGCCCATCCCCATCTTGGACGGCGRGCACCTGCTGTATTACCTTATTGAGTTGGTCAAGGGCAGCCCGCTTAGCGAGCGTGCCATGGCCGCCGGGCAGTATGTGGGCCTGGCGCTGCTGGCCGGGCTGATGGGACTGGCGTTCTACAACGACATCCTCAGCCTGCCGCTGCGATGAACTTTTTCCCTTTTGTCGTCGTCTTATGCGCCGGCATCCCGCAACATTGCATTCGACTCCAACCGGACGTGACATGACGCGACTCCCCAATCGCCGCCTGCTTGCCCTCGCACTCGCCGCCGGTTTCGGCGCGCCCGCCCTGGCCCAGGCAGCCGAGCCCTTCACCGTCAGCGACATCCGTGTCGATGGTCTGCAGCGCATCACCTCCGGTACCGTGTTCACCTACCTGCCGGTGGAACGTGGCGAGACGCTGACCGACAGCAAGGTCGGCGAGAGCATCCGTGCCCTGTACAAGACCGGCTTCTTCGAAGACGTCCAGATCGACCGCCAGGGCAACATCCTGGTCGTCACGGTCAAGGAACGCCCGGCGATCAACAAGTTGACCGTCACCGGCAACAAGGACATCAAGAGCGACCAGCTGCTCAAGGGTCTGAGCGACATCGGCCTGACCGAGGGCGGCACCTTCGACCGCTTGAGCCTGGACCGGGTGACCCAGGAACTTCGCCGCCAGTACAACGACCGTGGCAAGTACAACGTCGACATCACCCCGACGGTGAGCCCGCTGGACCGCAATCGCGTGGACATCACCATCGCGATCAAGGAAGGCAAGGCCGCCAAGATCCAGCACGTCAACCTGGTGGGCACCGAGAAGTTCGCCGCCAAGGACATCCTGGAAACCTGGGAATCCAAGGAGCACAACTGGGCCTCGTGGTACCGCCGCGATGACCAGTACTCCAAGGAAAAGCTGTCCGGCGACCTCGAAAAGCTGAACGGCTGGTACCTGGACCGCGGCTACGTGGACTTCAGCATCGACTCCACCCAGGTCTCGATCAGCCCCGACAAGCGCGACATGTTCATCACCGCCGGCGTGACCGAGGGTGAGCAGTACAAGATTTCCGACATCAAGGTCACCGGCGACACCATCCTGCCGCAGGCCGATGTCGAGCGCATGGTGATCCAGAAGTCCGGCGACACGTTCTCGCGCGCGCTGCTGGAGTTCAGCTCCGATGCGATCACCAATTCGCTGTCCAACATCGGTTACGCCTTCGCCAAGGTCAACCCGATCCCGACCAGCAACCGCGCCGAGCAGACCGTTGCGATCAACATGCAGGTCGTTCCCGGCCCGCGTGTGTCGGTGCGCCGCATCATCTTCAAGGGCAACACCCGCACCTCCGACGAAGTGCTCCGTCGTGAAATGCGCCAGTTCGAAAACAGCTGGTACTCGCAGGCGGCCATCGACCGTTCCAAGATCCGCTTGCAGCGTCTGGGTTACTTCGAGTCGGTCGACGTCGAAACGCCGCCGGTCACCGGCAGCAATGACCAGGTCGACGTGGTCTACAACGTCAAGGAAACCACCTCGGGCAGCTTCGTGTTCGGCCTGGGCTATTCGCAGTCCTACGGCATGACCACCTCGGTGCAGCTGTCGCAGAACAACTTCCTCGGCGGCGGCAACCGCGTGTCGGTGGAAGCGTCGCGCAGCAGCTACCTGCAGCGTTACGGCTTCAGCTACACCAACCCGTACTTCACCGATGACGGCGTCTCGCTGGGCTACAACCTGTCCTGGCGCGAGCTGGACTACTCCGACTTCAACACCGCGCAGTACAACAGCACCAACGGTGCCGCGCAGGTGGTGTTCGGCGTGCCGATCACCGAGAACGACACCGTCTCGCTGATGGTGGGCATCGACAGCAACCAGATCACGACGTACGAAGGCTCGACTCCGGCGTCGATCATCGATTACATCAACGCCGTCGGCCGCAAGACGTTCCACTCCTGGCGCAGCGAGCTGGGCTGGGCACGTGATACCCGCAACGACTACTTCATGCCCACCCGCGGTACCTACCAGCGTGTCGGCCTGGAAACCACCCTGCCCGGCTCGACCGTCGAGTACTACAAGCTGAACTACCAGTTCTCCAAGTACTGGCCGATCATCCCGTCGCTGGTCATCAACACCCGCGCTGAAATCGGCTACGGCGACAGCTATGGCAAGGACATGTCCGCCGTGGTCACCGAGCCGGACGGCACTACCCGCGTAGTGACCGCCTCGGGCCTGCCGTTCTTCGAGAACTTCTACGCCGGCGGTACCAACTCGGTGCGTGGCTTCGAAGACAACACCCTGGGCCCGCGCGAAGTGACCCGGGGCTACCCGAACGGCCAGCCGCTGGGTGGTTCGCTGAAGACCGTCGGCTCGGTGGAAGCGTACTTCCCGCGTCTGTTCGACAGCCCGTCGGCGCGCATCTCGGCCTTCGTCGACTTCGGTAACGTGTACAACGGCGTGGACAACTTCAAGGCCAACGAGCTGCGCGTGTCCACCGGTGTGGCCCTGCTGTGGCGCGCCCCGGTCGGTCCGATCTCGATCAGCTACGCCTTCCCGCTGAAGAAGGAAGACGGCGACGAAGTCGAGCGCCTGCAATTTACCTTCGGCGGTCAGTTCTGACCGTCGAAGGTAACCCAAGGTTTGCGTTGCAAACCTTGGGGCCTGTCCTGCCTCCTTAACCCCGCGCCTGTCGGCGCGCCCCCTTCAACAAGAAGGGGGCTCTGCACCAGATGCGCTACGAGACGCCGGGCTTTGCCCGGCGTTTTCGTTTTTGGGTTGGGACGGATGGGGGGTCGAGAGCCGGCCAGCGGCCGGCACTACCCTGCCGCGCGCGCGTTGAACCGTCGGGGGTCGTGGCAGGTAGCCCTGGCCAGGACCGTTGGGCTGCATGGATGCAGCCCACGCCCCCGCAAGGATGGGTTTTTACGGCGTGTCCTGGMCAGGGCTACCCCCACGAACCCGCGCGACAGCAACCCAATCGCCACGCCACAACAAACCGACCCGGCCCAAAACCCCACCCCGCATGACCGATCCGGCGCCACACGGTAAACTTCCGCCGTGAATACTCCTACCCATACCGCCCAGCAACTCGCCGAGCAGTTTGGCCTGCAGGTCCATGGCGATGGCAGCACTGCCATCCATGGCGTGGCCACCCTTGCCCATGCCGGCCCCGGCCAGCTGACCTTCCTCGCCAACCCGCGTTACCGCGCCCACCTGGCCGACAGCCAGGCCGGGATCGTCGTGCTGCGCGCCGAGGATGCCGATGCCGCCCCCGGCACCGCGCTGATCGCCAAAGACCCCTACACCACCTTCGCCAAGATCGCGGCCCTGTTCGACATCGCCCCCGCGCGACCGCCTGGCATCCACCCCAGCGCCGTGATCGACCCCAGCGCCCAGGTTGCCGCCAGCGCGCACATCGGCCCGTTCGTCAGCATCGGTGCCGGCAGCAGTGTCGGCGAGAACTGCATCATCGGCGCCGGCAGCATCATCGGCGAAGACTGTCACCTGGATACCGGCTGCGAACTGATCGCCCGCGTCACCCTGGTCACCCGCGTCAGGCTCGGCAAGCGCGTGCGCGTGCATCCCGGCGCCGTGCTCGGTGCCGACGGCTTCGGCCTGGCCATGGACGCCGGCGCCTGGATCAAGGTGCCCCAGCTTGGCGGCGTGCGCATCGGCAACGACTGCGAAATCGGTGCCAACACCTGCGTCGATCGCGGCGCGCTGGAAGACACGGTGCTCGACGACGACGTGCGCCTGGACAACCTGGTCCAGATCGCCCACAACGTCCAGATCGGCTCCCACTCTGCCATCGCCGGCTGCACCGGCATCGCCGGCAGCGCCAAGATCGGCCGTTACTGCCTGCTGGGTGGGCACGTGGGCGTCGTTGGCCACCTCGAAATCTGCGACAAGGTCGTCATCACCGGCAAGTCGGTAGTGCGCAATTCCATCCATGAGCCGGGCGAGTACTCGTCCGGTACCCCGTTGACCGACAATCGCACGTGGCGCAAGAACGCCGCGCGCTTCAAGCAGCTTGATGCCCTGGCCCGTCGCATCCTGTCTGTGAGCAAGGAGAAGGAATGAGCCACGACCAGAAGCTGCCTGACATCACCCAGATCCAGGCACTGATCCCCCACCGCTACCCGTTCCTGCTGGTCGACAAGGTTGTCGCGATCGATTACGAGAAGCGCACGATCATCGCCACCAAGAACGTCAGCATCAACGAGCCGTTCTTCCAGGGCCACTTCCCCAGCCAGCCGATCATGCCCGGCGTGCTGATCATCGAAGCCATGGCCCAGGCCGGTGGCGTGCTGACCCAGCTGACCCTGGGCCGTGATGCCCAGTCCAAGTTGTTCTACATGGTCAAGGTCGACAAGGCCCGCTTCACCAAGCAGGTGGTGCCCGGCGACGTGCTGGAAATGCACGTGGAGATCAAGCGGGTGATCCGCAACATGGCGGTGTACGACTGCGTGGCCAAGGTCGACGGCGAAGTGGTCGCCTGTGCCGAAGTGCTGTGCGCCGGCACCCGCGAATGACCCGGGCAGGAGACCTGCAATGAACGACAACGCTCCCCTCATCCACCCCACCGCGGTCATCGACCCGTCGGCGAGATTGGCTGCGGATGTACGCGTCGGTGCGTTCTGCCTGATCGGCGCCGACGTCGAGATCGGCGCCGGCACCGAAGTGGGACCGCACTGCTCGATCCATGGCCCGACCCGGATCGGCCGCAACAACCGCTTCATCGGCCATGCCGCGATCGGTGGCGAGCCGCAGGACAAGAAGTACAAGGGTGAACGCACCCGGCTGGTGATCGGCGATGACAACGTCATCCGCGAATTCGTCACGATCAACCGCGGCACCGAAGGCGGCGGCGGTATCACCACCGTCGGTGACGACAACTGGATGCTGGCCTACACGCACGTCGCCCATGACTGCCACGTCGGCAACCACTGCGTGTTCTCCAACAACACCACGCTGGCCGGCCATGTCACCGTCGGCGATTACGTCATCATCAGCGGCTTCGCCGGTGCGCACCAGTTCTGCCGGATCGGCGCGCACGCCTTCCTGGGCATGGGCGCGCTGACCAACGGCGACGTGCCGCCGTTCACCATGGTCGGCAGCGACTCGCTCGGCCGGCCGCGCGGGATCAACAGCGAAGGCCTCAAGCGTCGCGGCTTCGATGCCGAGCGCATCGCCAGCATCAAGCGCGCCTACCGCACCCTTTACGTGGCCGGTTTGCCGCTGGCCGAGGCCAAGGTGCAGCTGGCCGAACAGGCCGAGCACAGCCCTGACGTCAAGGACCTGCTGGACTTCATCGAGCACGCCGAGAGGCCGCTGCTGCGATGACGGCTCCGGGCGGGCACCTCCCAGCCGGCACGACCGCGCAGATCATCGAGCTGGCGGTGGTCGCCGATGCCCTCGGCCAGGCCAACCTGGCGCACACCTCGGACCGACCGGTGCGGATCGCACTGGTCGCCGGCGAGGCCTCCGGCGACCTGCTGGGTGCGGGCCTGGTGCGCGAACTGAAGGCACGTTTTCCGAACGCCGAGTTCGCCGGGATCGGTGGCGATGCGATGCGGAGTGCCGGCTGCCAGACCTGGTTCGATGCCAGCGAACTGGCGGTGATGGGCCTGACCGAAATCCTGCGCCACCTGCCGCGCCTCTTGAAGCTGCGCGGCCAGTTCCGCACGCGCGCGCTGGACTGGCAGCCGGATGTGTTCATCGGCATCGATGCGCCCGACTTCAACCTGGGCGTGGAGCGCTGGTTGAAGGAACGCGGCATCACCACGGTGCATTACGTAAGCCCGTCAGTGTGGGCATGGCGCGAGAAGCGTGCGGAGAAGATCGGGGCCAGCGCCGACCTGGTGCTGTGCCTGTTCCCGATGGAGCCGCCGATCTACGCCCGCCACGGCATCGATGCGCGTTTCGTCGGGCATCCGATGGCCGACGATATTCCGCTGCAGAGTGATCGCGACGCGGCACGCATGGCCCTGGGCCTGCCGTCCAACGCGAAGGTGCTGGCCGTGCTGCCAGGCAGCCGGCTGGGTGAGATCGGCAAGCTGGGCGAGGCCTTCTTCGAGGCGGCCTGGCAGGTGTCCGAGCGCATTCCGGGCCTGCATGTGGTGGTACCGGCGGCCAATCCTGCCTGCCGCCAGCTGCTCAGCGAGCAGCTGTCACGGTCGGCGTTGCCGGTGGCCTATTCGCACCTGCTCGATGGCGACGCGCGCAACGCGATGATCGCCGCCGACGTGGTGGTGCTGGCCTCGGGCACGGCCACGCTGGAGACCATGCTGGTCAAGCGCCCGATGGTGGTTGGCTACCGCGTGGCCGAGCTGACTTACCGCATCGTGAAGGCGCTGGGGCTGATCAAGGTGAATCGTTTCGCCCTGCCCAACATCCTGGCAGGCAAGGACCTGGCACCGGAGCTGATCCAGCACGACTGCACGCCGGACAAGCTGGCGGCGGCGATCCTGCAGTGGTTCGACCATCCACRGCGCGCGATCGACCTGCAGGACACCTACCGGCAGCTGCATCTGCAGCTGCGCCAGGATGCCTCGGCACGGGCGGCCGACGCGGTGGCCGAGCTGCTGGGCAAGCGCGCGGCAGGCGGGGCGGCGGCATGAGCCGGCGGCACGCGGCGGCGGCATCGATGGCCCTGTTCGATGGGGCGGCGCTGGCGACGGTGGCTCCCCGGTACGTGGCCGGCGTGGACGAAGCCGGTCGCGGCCCCCTGGCCGGGCCGGTGGCGGTGGCAGCGGTGGTGTTCTGTCCGGATCGCCCGCGTCTGAACGGGCTGGACGATTCCAAGCAATTGACTGCCGCGCGACGCGATCAGTTGTTCGACAGAATCCTGGACCGCGCGCTGGCTTTCCACGTGGTGATGGTGGAGGTGGGCGAGATCGATGCGCTGAATATCTACCAGGCGACGATGCTGGGCATGCGGCGCGCGGTGGAGGGCGTGGCGCACGTGGCGCAGTTCGCGCGCATCGACGGCAATGTGGTGCCCAAGGGCCTGCCCTGCCCGGCACAGGCGCTGGTCGGCGGTGACGGGCTGGACCGGGCGATCATGGCGGCTTCGATCCTGGCCAAGGTGAGTCGCGATCGTTTCATGCTGTCGCTGCACGAGCAGCATCCCGAGTACGGTTTCGATCAGCACAAGGGCTACGGGACGCCGGCGCATCTGGCGGCGTTGCGTTCGCACGGTCCCTGTCCGCAGCACCGCCGCAGTTTCGCCCCGGTCCGCGCGTGTTTTGACGATGCGGTGGCGGTGGCGGGGTGATTGGGGTTTTTTGAAGCTTTAGAGCTTTGAAGCTTTGAAGCAAGAGCCAAAGCGGTGTGCTGGCTGCTTGCGGTGCAGGGCGGTGCGGGTGGGTTGGCGGGACACGCCGTGAACCCATCCATGGGGGCTCGGTGTTGCCATCCATGGCAACACACGGTC
>NZ_JBFULO010000112.1:0-10746 GCF_054049855.1 Stenotrophomonas sp. P5_B8
CATCAGCTGTGCGAACTCTTCCTTCCGCTCGCGAAGTGCCTTGGCAATGCCGGCAATCACCTTTGCTCGCTCATCCAGACTGCGGAGACGCCATTGAGTAAAGGCTTCGTGACTGGCCTTCACGACCGCCGCGGCTTCAGCGTCAGACATGTAGGAATAGGTGGCGACTACTTCTTCGGTCAGCGGATTTACCGTGGTGAGATGGCTGTTGGACATGGAAAGAGGCTCTTCACTTCAAAACGAGGTCGGTAAAGAGTCGCCGTCGTGCAGTTTTCAAGCCGTGAATTCCTGAGCGACGTGCATCACTGTGAGTTCACTGGATCTCATTCCTGCCGCTTGATTCCGATGTAATACGCATCGAGCTTACCGCCGGGTCCAGCGGTGCATATGCGCTCACCGATAGGGTGGACGGGACGCTAGCCCTGCGTAATCCCCTCGMCCTCCCATATCAGCGTGAACGTCAACTCCATCTTCTGGCCCGGCGCCAGCCGCTGCGGTGCCAAGGTAAACCCATCCGACGGACCCGTCTGAGGCTCCGCGCACGTCGCGTGCCCAGCACCGTCATACACCACCCAGTGATCCGTATCGGCCCACAGCCGCAGGCGCTGGTTGCCAGACACCAGCGTCACCTCGGCTTGATTGATGAAACAGTCATCCCAAGGTCCAGGCGCGGGGCTGACGCAAGGCAACATGGCAATGCCCTCCCCGTCCCGTGGATACATCGCACTCGGCGAGAACAGCAACTGATCCGGCCTCCGGAACCAGGGATGCCAGCCGAGCACGGCGGGCATTGCCTGGTCGCCGGCCTCAACGGCGAGGTGGAGGTCCAGGCGATCTGGACGTACGTGGATGCTCTGCGTCGCACTGCCGCCGAAGGGCCAGTACGCATCCTCGGGCAGCGCCAGCGACAGCGTCGCCGCATCCGCGCCGATGCTCTGGATGTTCCAGGGCCGTGTAAAACCTACCCCGTGGATCGCGTGCGCCCCAAAGTTCGCAGGCAGCTCAATTGCCCTGCCATCAAAGACAAAGCGTCCCTGCCGAATGCGTCCCGCCCACGGCACCATCGGGTAGCACCCCCAACCGATGGCGGCCGCGCTACCTTCGTGTTCGCCAACCAGCCACTCCACGCCGTCGTAGCGCAGATGGRCAATGCGACCACCGGCTTCCGGTGCAAGCGCGACCTCCAGCTTGCCTGCCCGCAACCAGTAAAGGTGGCCGGCAGGCAGCGGCGCCTGCGCATCGTCCCTGGGTGAAGCCGTTTCAAGCGCCATAGGGATCAATCGTCCGGATGCTGCCGTCCGCGTCCATGTGCAAGGGCGTGCACTTGACCGAGCGCAGATGGGTCACGCCGCGCGACAACAAGGCGTCATGGTAGAAGAGATACCACTGCCCCTCGAACGCGCAGATGGAGTGGTGCGTGGTCCAGCCCACAACGGGCTTCAGGATCACGCCGGCATAGGTGAACGGTCCGTACGGGCTGTCGCTGACGGCGTAGCAAAGCAGATGCGTATTGCCCGTGGAATACGACAGGTAATAGCGGCCCTGGTACTTGTGCAGCCACGGCCCCTCGAAGAACCGGCGCGCATGGTCATCGGCACGCAGCGGCTGTCCGTGCTCATCCAGGATGACGACCTCGCGCGTGGGCTCCGCCAGCCGCGTCATCCCCGCGTCCAGTCGGCCGACACGCGGTCCCAGGGCGGGCGCCTCCCCGGAAGGCTCTGCGTGCGTCGCATCAAAGCGGTTGTCACGGTACTTCTGGAGCTGGCCACCCCAGATGCCGCCGAAGTAGAGGTAATGCGTGCCGTCGTCGTCTTCGTACACGGCCGGGTCGATCGAGTATGTGCCCTCCATCGGTTCCGGCGCGGCAGTGAACGGCCCCTCGGGGCGATCCGCCACCGCTACACCGATGCGGAACCTGCCCTGCCCGTCCTTGGCCGGGAAATAGAGGTAGTAACGGCCGTCGCGATGGGCCGCATCCGGCGCCCACATCTGCTGCGCGGCCCAGGGCACGTCGCGCACATGCAGCGCCATGCCGCAATCGGTGGCCTCGCCCTCGGGCGATTCCATCCGCAGCACGTGATAGTCCTCCATGCCGAAGTGCCCGCCCTCGTCGTCGAAGGGCGCGCCGCCGTCGATATCATGCGACGGATAGATGTACAGGCGCCCCTCGAACACGTGGGCGGAGGGATCGGCCGTATAGATGTGGGTCACCAGCGGCTGGGAAATGGCCTGCGCCGCGAGCCGATCAAGGTTGCCTCCCTGCCGACGCAGATGCAGGTCATGCTCGATGCGCGTTTCCATGTCCTTGTCGATCTTGTAAAGGAAGAGCAGCGCAACAGCTATCAGGAAGGGAATGGAGCAGTAGAGGCTCACCGTCAGGCGGATACCGTCCACCACGGCCTGGGGCTGCTGTTCCGCGCCGGCCTGATAGCCGTGGTGCGCGAGAATGCCGGCGACCAGCGCACCGCCGATGCTGAGCCCGATCTTCAGCCCGCACAGCATCGCGGAGAAGATGATCGCAGTGGCGCGGCGGTGGTTCTTCCATTCGGAATAGTCGGCAACGTCGGCGATCATCGCCCACAGCAGCGGGATGGTGATGCCGTAGCAGAAGCCGTGCAGCATGAAGGCGCCAAAGGCCACGCCGACCGCCGTGGGCGGAAACAGGTAGAACACCAGCAGGAACACGGTGGATACCAGCAGCGCGCCGCCGAAGACATCACGCTTGCCGAAGCGGTCGGCCAGGCGGCGGGAGACGCCGATGCCCAGGATCATGCAGAGGATGCCGCAGGCGTTGAACAGGCTGAAGGCCGAGGTCGCCGGATCCTCCGGCCAGGTGAAGCCGGACAGGCCCCATCCGTTGAGTGTCGCGTTCAATGCCCCGATGAAGGAGTTGAAGCCGGAGGTGTCGAGGAAGCCCGCCAACGCGGCCTCGCTCATGTAGTACTGGAAGTAATAGATGTAGGTGCCACCCTTCAGGGCCAGGTTGACGAAGACCAGCACCGTGAGGGCCAGCATCACCTTCCACGGACGGTTGTGCAGCAGGTCGGACAGGTCCTGCATCACCCCGCTCGTCTGTTCCTTGGCCGGCACGATGCGCTCGCGCGTGGTGGCGAAGGTGATCAGGAAGAACAGCGTGCCCACGACCGCGAACACGGTCATCACCCGCTCGAAGCCCTGCACGCGATCCTCATCGCCCAGGATCAGCACCAACGGCAGCAACAGCACCTGGATGATGAACTGCGCGATCATCACCGCCACGAAGCGGTACGCCGACAGGCTGTTGCGCTGGGCCATGCTGCCGGTGAGGACCCCGCTGAGCGCGGAGTACGGCAGGTTGTTGGCCGCGTACACCAGCATCAGCAGCCCATAGGTCACCAGGGCGTAGATGACCTTGCCGCGTGCGCCGAGGTCCGGCGTACTGAAGGCGAGCAGCGCCAGCACCCCAAACGGGATCGCCGTCCACAGGATCCAGGGCCGGAACTTTCCCCAGCGGGTGGCGGTGCGGTCGGCGGCGATGCCGATCAGCGGGGTGAACGCGAAAGCGCCCAGCAGGCCGATCACGAAAATGATGGTCGCTGCGGTGCCGGGCGGCAAGCGATATACATCGGTATAGAAGAATGCCAGGTAGGTGATCAGCGTCTGGAAGATCAGGTTCGCCGCCAGATCGCCCAGGCTATAGCCCAGCTTCTCCCGGATCGACAGCGCATGCTCGGCGCCTTCCATGCGGCGGGCGTCAGTCACGGCTGGCCTCCACCGTGAAGCCAGCCGTGGCGCGGACATCAGCGCTGGAGCTCCCTATCCTTATCTCGTACGTCCCCGGCGGTACCGCATACGCCCCTCGCGCTTCGTCGTACTGACGCAGGGCCTGCTGCGCGTCCAGATCGAATGCCACGGTGCGCCGCTCGCCCGGCGCCAGGTGGACACGCTGGAAGCCGCGCAGCGCCTGCTGTGCATCGCCCGGTTTCGCCTCAAGCCGTCGCACATACAACTGCACCACCTCGTCACCTGCGCGCTTGCCCATGTTGGCCACGTCCACCTGCACCTTGAGGGTCGCGTTGTCGGCGATGCGGGATGCATCGAGCTTGAGCATGCCGTAGCCGAACCGGGTATAGGACAGCCCGTAGCCGAACGGATACAGCGGTGTGCCGCGGAAGTAGCGGTAGGTGCGGCCCTCCATCGTGTAGTCGTCGAAGGCCGGCATCGCCTGGTCCGCGGTGTAGAAGGTCACCGGCAGCCGGCCCGCGGGATTGGTGTCGCCGAACAGCGCTTGGCCCACGGCGGTGCCACCGCGCTGCCCCGGATACCAGCTCATCAGGATCGCGGACAGGTTCGCCTGGGCCCATTCCACCGCCAGCGCCGAACCGCCGGTCAGCACCATTACCACCGGCTTGCCCGTGGCGTGCAGCGCTTCCAGCAGGGCGCGCTGGGTGGCGGGCAGGCGCAGGTCGGTGCGGTCGCCGCCCGCGAAGCCGGGATAGTTCACCGTCATCTCTTCGCCCTCGACATCGCCGGTCAGGCCGCCGACGAAGACCACCACGTCCGCGTTGCGGGCGGCATCGACCGCCTCCTCGAACGGCGCCTTCGCGCCGGGCATGCGCCAGCCCAGTCGCACGCCTGCGTCGCGTTCGTTATCGAAGTACTCCAGCGTGAGCTCGTAGGCGCGGCCCGCCTGCAGGTCCAGGTCGACACCATCGCTGCGCAGGCGATCGCTGTTGTCCCAGTGGTCCAGCACCCGCTTTCCATCGACGTAGAGACGGAAGCCGTCATCGGCGGCCGCCTCGATCCGGTAGCGGCCCGAGACCGGCGGCAGCAGCTGGCCCCGCCAGCGGATGCTGAAGCCATCGTTGGGAATGCCCTGCCCCGGCGCCGCTTCACCGCGGGCCAGCAGGTTGTCGGTGGGTGAACCCCGGTCCCAGCGGAAACCGATCTGCGCATCGGTGCGGACCAGGGCCGGCGTCCCTGACAGATCGGGCGTGCGGAAGTACTCACCGCGCAGCCCACGTTCCGGGGAATCGGCCGACGGCCGCAGGTACGCTGCCTCGATCAGCGGTGTCGCACCGGGATCGTCGCGCCCTTCGACCAGGTCGACGCCGCGTGCGTACTGCACCTCCACCCCCTTCGCCGCGTCGCGGATCCCCTGCAGGATGGTCACCGGCGCGGCCGGCGTGCCGAAGTAGTTGCCGAGCAGGGCCATGGTGTCATCGGCGGTCGGACCGACCACGGCAATGCGCTTGAGGTTGCGTGACAACGGCAGCACGCCATCGTTCTTCAGCAGCACCAGGGAGTGCTGCGCGGCCTTCAGGGCCAGCGCGTCGTGCGCCGGGGCCTGGTTCACCGAGGCCGGTATCCGTGCCCAGCGCACGCGCTCGGGCGGATCGAACATGCCCAGCCGCATCCGCGCGGTGAACAGGCGCGTCACCGCATCGTCGATCTCCGCTTCGCTGATCAGCCCCTGGCGTACCGCGGCCGGCAGCGTGGCGTATTCCTGGCCGCACTCCAGCTCGGTGCCGTTCTTGACCGCCAGTGCCGCGGCGGCCTCGCGGCTGGGCACGATTTTGTGATGCTTCCAGATATCGACGATGGCCCAGCAGTCGGACACCACGTAGCCCTTGAAGCCCCAGTCCCGGCGCAGCACGTCGCGCAGCAGGAACGTGCTGGCGCTTGCGGACTCGCCGTACACCCGGTTGTAGGCGCCCATCACCGCGTCGACCTGGCCTTCCTTCACCAGCGCCTCGAAGGCCGGGAGGTAGGTGTCATACAGGTCGCGCTTGCTGGGCCGTGCGTCGAAGTGGTGGCGGTCCGCCTCGGGACCACTGTGTACGGCCAGGTGCTTGGCCGTTGCGTCGAGCTTGCGGTACACCGGGTCGTCGCCCTGCAGGCCGTGCACGAAGGCCACGCCCATGCGCGCGGTCAGGTACGGGTCTTCTCCGTAGGTTTCCTGGCCCCGGCCCCACCGCGGATCGCGGAAGATGTTGATGTTCGGCGACCAGTAGGTCAGGCCCTGGTAGCGGCCATGCGACCCCTCGCGTATGAACTGGTGATGCTTGGCGCGCGCCTCGTCGCTGATGGTGGTCGCAACCTGCGCCATCAACGGCACGTCGAAGGTGGCCGCCAGCCCGATTGCCTGCGGGAAGACGGTGGCCTGCCCTGCCCTCGCCACACCGTGCAGGCCTTCGTTCCACCAGTCGTAGGCCGGCACGCCCAGACGCTCGATGGCGGGCGCGGCGTTCTGCATCTGGGCGGCCTTTTCCTCCAGGGTCATCTGCCCCACCAGCGCGGCGGCGCGGGTTTCAAAGYTGGCCGAGGTGTCCAGCCAGGGCTGGGTTTCCGCCGCTTGACCGGCGGTCGCCGCTGCCATGGCAGCGCACAGCGCCAGGATGCGGACGATGGGGCCACGACGGCCACTGCAGAGGTAAGGCGCACGCGTCATCATTTGCTCCTCAAGGCGCGCTCGTCGCGCGCGAATGGTCCCAGCAGCGCGCCGACGAAGCCGCCTGCGCGATCCGTACTCAATACCGTTCCGTCCACGTCATCGGCGAGGGTCTGCCAGCCACCTCCGTCGGCCGCGTCGAATGCGAAGGCGTAGCGGCCCTCGTCACCGGCGATCTTCAAGCGCAGTGACGTGGACGCCGTCGCCTCGCGCGTGGCCAACGTTCGGGTCACACCGCTGCCATCGCGTCCTTCCAGGAAGACTGCCACGCGATCCCCTCCCAGGCTGCGTACGCCAAGGAAGTACCAGTAGTGCTCGCTCTGGAACGCGGCGAGGCCGGCTGCCACGCCTGACGCCGGGCGCGTCATCCGGGTGCTGGCCTCGAAGCGCAGATGCTGCTGGCGACGTCCGAGGAATGCCGGGTTGTGCAGCGTGTCCAGATTCTCCGCCAGCGGGTGCACGGCCAAGGTGCCCGGACGCAGGTTCAGGTCTGCCCACGCCTGTCTGGGGACCCGTACGCGCAGCCACCCCTTGCCGAGCGTCGGCGCATCGAACTCGTCGCGATCGATGAAGTTGCCGGTGGAAGGTGCCTGCGCTGCATCCCCCTTCATCCACGACGGCGCCTTGACCGCATACGGGATGGCCTGGTCGGCGGGCAGGATCACCGGCCATCCATCGCGCCAGTGCACCGGCAGCAGATACGTCTCCCGTCCCGTGTTGTAGTGGCGTTTCTGGTAATTGCGGCTGGCAAGGAACACCGCCCACCAGGAGCCGTCCGGACCTTCCACCAGATCGGCGTGCCCGGCGTTGGTGATCGGCAGCGGCCGATCGCCGGGCAGGTCGCGCTGGGTGAGAATCGGATTGCCGGCATAGGGCGCGTAAGGTCCCCACACGTCGCGACTGCGCAGGACCACTTGGGAATGCTGCGGCCCGGTGCCGCCTTCGGCATCGGACAGGTAGTACCAGCCGTCGCGTTTGTAGAGGTGCGGCCCCTCGATCCAGATCGGGTTCTTCGCCGGCTCCACGCCGCCGTCGATCAGCACCTTGCGTGGGCCCACCGGCTTGAACGCGGCCAGATCGATCTGCTGCATCCAGATCGCGCGATGCCCCTCGTAGCGCGGCCGACCGGGCGGCACATCATTGTTGAGCAGGTAAACGGTGCCGTCGTCGTTGAAGAACAGCGATGGGTCGATGCCGTCGACGCCCGGCAGCCAGTGCGGATCGGACCACGGGCCCGCAGGATCCCGCGCGGTGGCGATGAAGTTGCCGCCGCTGTCGACGGCGGTGGTCACCACATAGAACACGCCGTCGTGGTACGCGATGGCCGGTGCGAAGATGCCGCGGGACACGCTCAGGCCATCGAAGTCCAGCTGCGTCGGGCGGTCGATCACGTTGCCGATCTGCTTCCAGTGCACCAGATCCACGCTCTCGAACACCGGGATGCCCGGGAAGTAGGTGAAGCTGGAATTGACCAGGTAGAAACGGCCGTTCGCGCGGACGATGCTTGGGTCGGCGTGGAAGCCGGCGAGGATCGGGTTGCGGTAGTGACCGGCGGGTAGCGGCGCTTCGAAGGCCGTATCGTGTCCTGCATAGTCGAACCAGTCGAAGTAGACCGGTGGCGCGGGTGCGGCCCCCAGCGGCTGCACCGCAGCGGACAACAGCAGGAGCACGGTGGCAATCAGCAGACGCATCAGGGAACCTCTGCAGCGTTGAGGGAAAGCTCGAAGGGCCCGGCCGGCGCGCCGCTGCCGTCGCGCAGCGTGCAGATCGGGCCATCGGCCCAGCAGTAGCGCACGCGCAACGCGCCGCTCCGGTAGTGCCGGCCGCTGGCCGGCTCCACGCAATCCATGCAATCCAACACAACCTCAAGCCCATCCAGCACCGCCTCGGCATAGCGGCAGTGCCGTGCGTCGGCGTCACAGAGCTCGAATCCTATGGGGCCGTTCGCACCGATGGTGACCAGGCTGCCGGTGACATGCTCGAACGCGATCCGCACACCATCCCGCGTGCGCGATGCGTGGTGTGCCGTGGGGCCGGACGGCGCAACGGTCCGGTCGCCGTAGACCACATGGCGCGCCACCTGGGCCAGGCGTCGGCCGAGTTCCTGTTTGTTGGGCGGGTGGATGTCGTACGCATCGCCGATGTCGATGGCCAGGGCAAGCCCGGTGTGCCGGTCTTCCGCCGCAACGCGCCGCTGCGCCTCGCGCACCTGCGCCCAACCACTCTCCACCGGCGCCTGAGGTGGAAGGCCGTATCCGGCCAACTGCACCACCAATACCGGCAACTGTGTGCCGAACTGACTGCGCCAGTCATCGCGCAAGCTACGCAACCGTGCCGCGTAGGCGGCGCCGTCGCCCGTGTTCGATTCGCCCTGGTACCAGACAATGCCCCGCAGGCCATAGCTGCCCAGCGGCGCGATCATGCCGTTGTACAGCGTCGACATCCCCGTGGCCGCGTGCCACGGCGCCAGTGGCGGTGCCTGCGCACCGGGTGCCGCACGGTACTGCCACGCCGCATCCAGGACGATCCGCATGCCATCGTCCAGGTGGACGGCATGGACGCTCGCGGGACCCGCCAGACCACCGTCGCCGTAGGTGTCCAGCACATTGATCACCACCGTGTTGGCACCGGCCTTCAACAAACCGGGTGGCAACCGATACGACCGCGCCTCGCCTGGACCGTACTGGCTGCCCACGGCCACGCCGTTCACCCAGGTCATGTCCGTCTCATCGACCGGACCCAGCTCAAGGCGTGCCCCCTGCCCGGCCTGGGCGGCCGTCAGGGTCACGTGGGTGCGGTACCAGACCATGCCGTTGTAGTGCGAAAGCGCCGGCACGCCCCAGTGCTCCCATGCCCCGAGCATGGCCGGCGCGTCCTGCCATCCCGCGCCGTCCGCGCCGGGCTGCCAGGGGGTGTCGCCGGCGACGGCACCCGCACGCGTTGCCCACCACTGCTGCCACTGCCTGCCCCAGTGTGCGTTTGCCGCGGCGGGGTCGGTGGCATACCGCGCGAGCACCTCCAGCGCCGGTTCCATGCCGCCCTGACTGCGCAGGGCGTCGGCGCTGGTCCATGCCTCGATCCGCGAGCCGCCCCACGCCGACTGGATCAGCCCCATCGGCACGTTGACGGTCTTCTGCAGGTCACGCGCAAAGTAGAAGCAGGCAGCAGAAAAGTCGCGCACCGTATCCGGAGACGCGGGTGTCCACGACACGGGGGTCTGGAACGTAAGTTGGGGCGTGACGGCTGCCGCCTTCGGCACGGTGAGCAGCCGGATCGTCGGTTGCGCGGCCGAAGCGATCTCGCTGACCGCGTCGAGCGTGCGCCATACCGGAAGCTCCATGTTCGACTGCCCGGAACACAACCAGACATCGCCCATCTGCAGGTCACGCACCACTTGGACAGCCGGCCCCGCGCGGACGGTCAGTTGGTGAGGACCGCCAGCGGGCGTCGGCTGCAACGTGGCGCGCCAGCCTCCACTGGCGTCGGCGCGCGTGGTGACGGCCTGCCGTGCGAAGGTCACGGAAACCTTGGCGCCGGGCGTGGCGCGGCCCCAGACCGGCAAGGGTTGGTCGCGCTGCAGAACCGCGTGATCCWGGAACAGCGGATGCAGCAGCGCGGCCCCCCGTTCCTGCGCCAGCGCCAGGTTGGCGCAGCTCGCCAACCCGGCCGCCAACATCCATCCGATCCAAGCGCTCCGACTCATCGCCCATCTCCCGGTGCGGACGGAAACTGCAGGGCCTCGTACCATGCCAGCGGGTGCGGCGGCGCGACTTCGCCCGCAGGCAGCGGCCTGCCGCTCACAGATTGGAAGTACGCCACACTTGCATCACGCCACCACTGTGCTTCGCGCCGCTGGATGCGGAGAAAGGCGGCGACCTGTTCGTAGCGTTGCCGATCCACCCTGCCGCGCAGGCTCGCCCACGTCCCCTGCATGGCCTGCACCTGGTCCACGCCTTGCGAATAGCGCCCGACCAGCGCGTTCCATAGTGTCTTGCCGGAGGCCATGCGGTGATCCCACGGCACGTGGTGGAACCACAGAAGCAGCGGCTCGGGAACCCGCGCCAGGTCGCCATACAGCGCGGCCACCTCGGGTGCGTACTGGCCCACCGCGTTGCTGCCACGGGCGGTCCGGTCGAAGCCGATGCCATCGCGATCAGCGCGGTGGTAGTAGACAGACGTCCAGTCCGCGCGCGGGCCACCGTCCACCCAGGGACCGGGACCGTAGTGGTGCCCCCGTGCCATCAGGTGGTGCAGGCCCAGCGGGGTCATGTAGTTCACCGCCGCCTCGCGCGAGGCCATCATCATCTCGACAATGG